>CATYEP010000096.1 GCA_958405585.1 uncultured Eubacteriales bacterium | reverse complement strand
CGGCTTTTGCCGTCGTCCCGCATTTTCTGTTTTACAAAGCCTGTCCGCGCAAGTCTTTGCGCGGACAGGCTTTACAGGTTTGTGCGACACGCAAAATCGTTCGCTTCGCGACGGCGAATAATCATCCACGCGCTATGCACGCAGATGATTATTTGATATAAAGAAAAACCGCGCACGGGCTGTATGCCCGTGCGCGGTAAAAATCCTGCAAACGCCCTTTCCGAAAACCGAATTCGCAGAGTGCCGTTTTTTGTCTTGCCGTTATTCGGCCTTTTCTCCTGCGTCATCCCGCTTTTCCGCTTGCGGACACAAGTTTTCGTTTTTTCTCTCATCCTCGTTTATCTTGTTTCTCTTTCGGAAAAGAGGCTTGTCGCCCGAACAAAGCCAGGCGCCCGCCGCCATCAATGCCAGCGCGATAAAGTAGGTATACGGGGGAATTTCGCGGAATACGGCGAGCGATAAAAGCGTACCGATGAACGGAGCGATCGCATAATAAGCGCTTGTCCGCGCGGCGCCGAGAAGTCTTTGGGCATGGACATAAAAGAATATGCTCAGCCCGTATGCCACAAGCCCGACCCCGAGCACGGCGAACACGCTCCAAACAACCGTTACGCGCTCGCCGATACACAGCCCGATCGCAACCGACCCAAGTCCCGAAAAAATCCCCTTGAGCAGGACGATCTGAAGTGGATCTTTGGAAGAAATTTTCCGCGTACAGTTGTTTTCCAGTCCCCAGCAAACGCAGGCGAGCAGCACAAACAGCGAACCGTAAGAAAATTGAAGCCGCGAAAAGTCGGACACGGACAGCAAAGCGCAGGACAACACGACAAACAGGATCCCCGCCCAGAGCCGCAAACTTATCTTTTCTTTGAAAACCGCCAGCGCGATGAGCGCCGTTGCCACGATCTCGAAATTGTTCAGCAAAGAAACGTTTGCCGCGCTCTCGCTGCGAAGCCCGAGCAAAAGGCAGATCGGCGCCGCTATATCCAGAAGGATCATGGCGACCGTGTACGGCAATTCTTTCGCCGTAAGTTTTGCCTCTCTCTTTTCCGTCCCGCGCGCCTTGCGCACAAGCGCTGCCGCACCCATCCCGAGCCCCGCGCCGATGTACAAAAATCCCGCCATCAGCGTCGAAGGCATAAAATTCAGAAGTATCTTGGAGAGCGGTGAATTGACCGCGTACAGCGCCGCCGCCAATACCGCATAAAAAATTCCCCTCCCGATCGCTTTTTCCATATTCCCGCGCCTCTCGTTCTCTCTTCCGCGTTTTCCTACATTATAACCCTTTTTCCTTTGAAAATCAATCGTACATGTACTTTCGCCCCCGCTATGAACCGCCCTGTGCTTATCCGTTCCAAGCATCGAATTTTCGGCAGGCGTCACGTTACCGCATCCGATTCGCGATCGGCTCAAAACAGAAAAGGCCGCACGCATCCTGCGTTTGTCCGATCCGCCGCCCCCTTTAAAAGAATAATACGGCAAAGCACTCCCCGACTTTTTGCCCTTTGCCGCGGCTTACCCGTTTTCGGGCAAAAATAATGAAAGGCAAAAGCGCTGCGAGCGCTTTTGCCTTTTAGCTTTCTTTAATGAATGATCCCGCCATCGCCGCGTTCGCCATAGGAACTGCGCTTTTGAGCAAAACGAGATCTCTTTTATTTTTTCAGATCGTCTATGATCGAGCGGATCAGCTCTTCCGTTTCCGCCTGTACCCGTGCCTGTGCACCCGCCGCCGTCGTTCCTGCGCGCATATTTCTGGAACGTTCGCCGTTCACATAGACGAAGATGCGCAAGAATGCCGCCGCAACGACCAGCAATGCCAGCGCCGCCACCGCACACACGATGCAGGGGATCAGGATGCTTGCGTTCGGAACGCTCCGCACAAAGGGCGCCAACGCCAATGCCGCCGCCGCAAATACCGCAAACAGTACCGTAAAGAGTACAAACTTATTTCTCGCTGTGCGAAACGCATTCTGCACTGTCTGCCGCGCCGCTTCACGCTCGCTCTCGTCCTCACGGTTCAAACGCTCGCTCTCCGCCGCACACTCCGCCGCCTTCGCTTCCAGCTTCGGCACGTATTTTTCCGCCAGCTGCGCCCTGTCATCCGCTTCCATGCGGCGAAATGCCTTGTCATACGCCTGTTCGCAGTCATAAATTCCCGAAAAATCCGTAAAATCTTTCGTCTGCACCTTCACGACCCCGAACCAGCTGTGCCAGTCCGCACCATACAGCGCCGCACTGTCCAGATACTTTTCGCCTGCCCCGTCCAGATCGCCTTCCGCAAACAGCTTTTCCGCCTCTTCGTACATCGCCTGCGCACGCGCCTTGCGCGTTTCACGCTGTTTCTCCCGCACCAGACTGCGCCGCGCCAGCGCATTGTCCGCTTCCGTATCGCTGCCGTCTGCGCCGCCGAATCCGTCAAAATCCGGGATCTCGATCACAATATCGCTCTCTTCCTGCGTGTTCCCCGCACCGAGCACTGCCTTCGTCTTTTTCAGTTTGATCTTACCGTCGTCGTCCAGTTCAAGATTTCTCTCTTCCATCTTCCGCTCCTGTCTTCAGATTCCCTGTTTCCGCTTCTTCCAATTCTTCTTCACTCAAGAAAAACGGATTCCTTACCCCCGTCCGCCGCTCTTTCGCCTCGACCGTATGCACCACGCGGACGGGAATTTTTCCCTTATACCTGCTCTTCGCCCAAAGGCACATCTCTTCGCTCTCAAACAGCGCAAACACCGCGCTGCCTGAACCCGTCACCGCATACGCCAACGGAGAAAATGCCGCCGCTGCTTTGAGCGCTTCCGCCGTTTCACTGTTCAGCGCCGCCGCCGGCTTGCCCAACGCATTGTAAACATTCGCCGCGATCCCGCTAAGATCCCCTTTCTCCAATGCTCGCGCAAGGCGCGCACTGTCCGCCCGCAACGGATCCGGCATGCTGTCGTATAATCCGAAACAGCGGGGAGTCGATACGGACGTTTTCGGCATGAACAGCAAAAACCAAAGCCGACGCTGTGCACGGAGCGGCTCTACCCTGTCGCCCCGCCCGAAAATTCGGGCAAAGCCGCCGCTCAGCATGTATCCGGTATCGCTCCCTGATGCGTCCGCCAACGCTTTCAGCCCTGTCGCGTCGTCCACCTTGTACAGCTTCGCCAGAACGTTCAGCACGCCCGCCGCATCCGCCGACGACCCGCCAAGCCCCGCGCCGATGGGAATATCTTTGTAGATCTCGATATCCGCACCGTTCGTTTTATACTGCGCCACAAACCGCTCCGCCGCCTTGACCGCGTTGTTTTTCTCCGGCGGAATACGCTCGCTCCCTTTCCCGTGCATGTACACGTTCACAAGTTTGTCCCGCCTCGGTTTTGCGCAGACCGTATCGTAAATGTTCACGCTCGCCACTACGCTGTCCAGCATATGGTAACCGCCCGAAACTCCCGTTACGTTCAGCGACAGGTTCAGTTTGGCATAACTCTTCACTTTCGCCGCAAACATATCCCGCCTCGCGCTCAGATTCGCTTCATTATAACATATTTTGTGCTTTTCTGTAAACAGCTGAACGGGATTTTCTCCGAATTTACACATACATTTTACAATTCCCGCTCCCCGTATCCGTTTTTCCCGCGCTTTTTTGCATTCTGAAAAGGTTATGACCTTTTCTTCCTCTTTTCAAACTGATTTTCGGCGATGCGCAAAAGGGTCTGCCAGAGGCAGACCCTTTTGCGCGGTACGGCATTTCCATCCCTTTATATTCAGATCACATTTTCTTTTTTGCGGTAGACGAGAATGCGTTCGCCGCCCGAAAGCGGGAAAGAAAGTCCCGGATTGGCAGACTGCACCTGTTCGGGCGTCTTGCCGAGTTTTTTCGCCGTTTCCCAGAGCGTATCGCCCGCCGCGGGTACGTATACGCTGACCGCGCACTCGTTTTCCGGCTCTGCGTCCTTGCAGATAAATTCGGATACGTATGTGTATTTTTCACCCGACAAAAGGGTCACGTACAGTTTCAGGGCGCCTTCCGCTTCCAGTTCTCCCTCTTTTTTCTGACGCACGGACACGCCGCAACAGAGCGCCGATATGCGTGCCGTATCGCCTGCACGGGCGCGGTCACAGCGCACGGGGAACGCAAAGGGCAGACTGACGGGAACGGTACGCTCGGCGCCTTCCGCGTCTTTGTAGAACACGAGCGCCGACAACACACCTTCCGCCATGATCTCGCCTTCCGATACGGTCGCGCCGATCTGTGCATTGCAAAGCGCAGCCGACTGCAGGATACAGGAGAAATCCACTTCCCCGCCGACAGCCGCCGTACCGCTTACGCGCTCTGCGGCCGTAAAGGCACACACCGCTTCCTCCGATTCCATGCCGCTCCGTTTCAGTTCGTACGAATACCCGGGCGCAAATGCGTCCGAAGCCATCAGTACCTCTTCACGGCGGCTGACCGTGCCGCGGATCTCCAGCTCGATCTGCGCCAGGATCCGACAGCGGTTTTTCTCCTCGTCACAGGAACAGGAGATCTGTATGGACGATATATTCACCCGCGCACGGCAAGACATCCCCGCCGACGCTTCATCACAGGCGATCTCCGCACGGAACGGGATCAGCCGCTCGTACGATACCGGCTCGTTTTCCCCTTCTCGCTTTGCGAATATTCCCAGATTCACTTCCCCCGATACGTCCAGGCTCCCCGCCGAACAGCTCACCCGCGTCAGGCATACCTGTTCGCTGTGCAACAGGACGTCTCCGACATAATCGGTATCAAATTCTTCTTCCAGCGCAGCCGTACCGCTGCACGTACACTCTTTCTGGATCCGCACGGGACGGAAATCGCACACGATCCCTTCCCCGCCCGCCAGATATTGCAGCTGCACGGGTACGTTCAGACGGATCATCGCCGTCACGATCGCAGACAAAATCACAGACCTGCCTTCGTACCGCACGTCCGTCTTTTCCACGATCAGTTCGACGTCCGCCGTCTGCGCAGGCGCCGCCGACGCACAGTTCGCTTTGTGCGAAAACTCCGCGCCTCGCTCCGCTCCGATCAGCGTTCCGTCCGGCGCCGCCGCTACGATCGAAAAATACAGCTTTCCGCCATAGCGTATCTCGCCCGATAATACTTCCGCTCCGCTGAGAAGCACCCGCGGACTTACCGCCAGCAACCTGTTCTCCGACCAGTCGGATAACCTGCATTCTACGATCGACTGCGCACGCACTTCCTCGCCGCGCTGTGTACAGCCGTATTTTTCATAAACCGGTGTCAAGGACATTTTTGCTTTTACCTCCAAATTGTTCAGTGTATTGTATGCCGCCTCTTTCCCGTTTATGCCTGCTTTTTCCGCGCGAATCCGCTCGATTTTGCCCGAATACGTATTTTTTTGCCGCTTCGGGGCAATAATCACATCGGCAAGAGTTTACGTGTTCGCCCCCACTCTTTGCCCCATAAGGAGCCTTTACATGATCAAATCACCCCAAAATCTCACTCTCATCAAACAGGAAATACAGAAATTTTACGATAAAGAGGTGCGCGTTCACGTCAACCTCGGCAGAAACAAACACGCCGACTTCGTCGGCACCCTCTCCGGCATTTATCCCGCCCTCTTTACCGTCTCCCCCCTCGACAAAAATTACCGCGGAAAAACTGCCTGGTCCTATGCCGAAATACTCTGCGGCAACGTCCGCATCCGCCCCAACGAAAAACCGCAAAAACATTCCTCCGACCTCGCCTGATCCTCTCCCCGCCCTCGCACACGCCTGCTCTTGTCGGATCGAAACAGGCAAGGTTCCCAACGCCGCGCACAATGCCACGAAAAACGCCATGTTCTGTCCCCTGCGCGGCGCAAAACACCGACCGCGTCTGAAACAACACCGACTGCAAATTAAACAACGGCGGACGCAATGCGGATCACGGAGCATGCGCCTGCATACAAAAAAAGCAGGGAGCGGACGCCGCTAAAGCGGCGTCCGCTCCCTGCTGATTATTTCTGCGCGGGATTAATTTATCCCGCGATCAATTCCTTAAAAATCGTCGTCCTCGTCTTCCTCATCCTCATCGTCTTCATCGTCATCATCGTCGAGCGAGTCAAAATCGGCGGCAGGATCATAATCAAGGTCATCCAAAGGCGCTTCTTCCGTCGAGGAAGATTCTTCTTCGACATAATCGTCGGTGATGTCGTCTTCGAAATCGTCGACAAAGTCGTCGCCCAGGTCGATGCCTTCCCCTTCCAGTTCGAGATCGCTTTCGTCTTCGTCCAGATAATTGCGCCATTCCTCGTCCTTTTCGGGATCGATGTCTTCCTCTTCTTCATACTCCGCATTCTTCTTGCACTCGTCGCACATCTTTTCGCCCGGCCGCATGAAGTTTTCGCCGCAGACGGGACAAAGTTCTGTCTTTTCACTATCTTCGTCGTCGTCCAGATCAGCAAATTTCAGCTTCCCGCCCTGCATTTCCGCAAGGCAGACGTCGCAATAATCCTTATCTTCTTCAATATAGTTGAGTTCACATCTCGGACATTTTTTATATTTTGCCATTCGTTTCCACCTCTGTGCGCTTCGATTGCCGCATCTTTCAGCAATATCCGCTTTCTACAATATATTACCGCGATTGCTGGTATGTGCAGTGCGCAGATTTTTAACCGCCTTTTTGCTCAATTTTTTCGGGGACATTATACACATTAATCTGCCGTTTGTAAAGTGTTTTCTGCAATTTTTTATGAACTTTTTGCTATTTTTTGTCAGATTCTCTCTTTTTCAAAAAAGACGGGGCTTACCGCAGTTCCCATAGAGAATTTTTACCACAGTGAAAGAAGTATAGCGCACTATACCTTGCGAGCAAGGCAGTGCGCTTATTTATTTTACTTTTTAAATTTTTTATTATATAATAACATTAAGGTAAACAGTAATTTGGATGTGTCTCAATGAATAAAAAGTGGGCAGAACTTAATAAAACCTTGCAGAGCCAACTCAAAAAAGAAGAAACCTTTGCCGATGGGGTACAAACGGTTTTAAGATTGCGACAAGAATTATTTGATGTACTATGTCAATTAAAGTCTG
>CATYEP010000095.1 GCA_958405585.1 uncultured Eubacteriales bacterium | reverse complement strand
AGCCTATCCTGGCGGATGCGATATCGGGTTGCGGCCGATCGATCTGCATTTGAGCGGGCTCAGACGGTTGGGGGTCAAGATCAGCGAAGACGGAGGATACATAGATTGTAAGTGCGAAGAGCTTTGCGGCGCGGAGATAGTACTGGACTGTCCGAGTGTCGGCGCGACGGAAAACATCATGCTTGCGGCGGTCAAAGCGAAGGGCAGAACGGTGATACGGAACGCGGCGAAGGAACCGGAGATCGTAGATCTTGCCGGATTTCTGAACAGAATGGGTGCAAAGGTAGAAGGGGCAGGCGGGGCCGTGATCTCGGTGGAGGGGGTCGCGAAGCTGAAGGGGGTGGAATATACTCCCATATCCGACCGGATCGAAGCGGGAACATTTCTGATTGCATCGGCAATGTGCGGCGGTGAACTTCTTTTAAAGAATACAGATGCTGATAATATTGCGTCGCTCATACATAAACTTTGCGAAATCAGTTGCAAAATCCATGCGGAAGATGATAAAATATATATACAGAGCGAAAGGCGTTTATCTCCGAAGCTGGTGGAAACGTCGCCGTATCCGGGATTTCCCACGGATCTGCAGGCGCAGATGTCGGCGCTTGCCTGTATCTGCGAGGGATCGACGGTGATCGTGGAAAATCTTTTTGAAACGCGGTTCAAGCACATACCGGAACTGATCCGCATGGGAGCGGACATTACGGTTCGCGGCAGGAGTGCGTTCATTCGCGGAGTCAAGGCCTTGAAAGGGGCGGACGTATTTGCGGGAGATCTGCGCGGCGGTGCGGCTTTGACGCTTGCGGCGATATCGGCGGAAGGGTTGAGTTCGGTATCCGATCTGAGTCATATAGACAGAGGGTATTCCGGTTTCGAATATAAGCTTCGCAGGATCGGTGCGAAGATACGCCGTATAGGGGTCTGACCGAAACAAATATTACATAAGAGGAGGCGCTATGCGTAGCAAACGGTTTGTCATCGTATATGCAATAGCCATATTTTTGATAATATTCTTTATCACGCTGAATTCGGTATGTGCGATCACGCGTTTTGAAGTGTACTATGATGTCGGAAGCGCGGACATGGAGAAGAGTGCGCGGGAAATGCAGCAGACGCTGGAAGATCAATATCTGAGAAAGAGTTTTTTATTTTTTAATGAGTCGGATGCGATCGAAACGGTAGCGCGCGAAAGCAACGGATATTTGGAAGTGACGTCGGTCGAGAAGCATTTTCCGAACAGGATCGAAATGACGGTGCGCGAGCGATTCGAGAATTTTGCGTTTGAGCGGAACGGGAAATATTACGTGGTCGGAGACGACGGAAAAGTCATAGCGATCAAGGATGAAAACGTAAACAACATAGCGGGTAGTAATATCGAGATACAAGGTATATCTTTCGGCGAACAGAACGTCGGTGAAGTGTTTACGGTTTCATCGGGTTACGAATCGGCTTATGCGGCGCTGAATAAATTATTTGATGAACTGGATGCGATGGGATATCGCGGCAATATAACGAAGATCTATTATAAATCGCTGGGTATCGTGAACGATCCTGAAAACAATAAAACGCTGTTTTATGCGCAGACGGTGGAAGGGATCGGGTTTTGGATCGTAAACCCTGAAAGAGATACGGAACAGAAGATCAAAGACGTGTTGGAAATTTATAAAAATATGGACGATCTGGATCAGATCCCGGAGGAAGAACTGGGGCAGATGCAGACGAGCGGATCGATTCTGCGCATGAGCGGTTATATTATAGCCGTGGATTCGCAGCCGGTGCAGTACAGCACGAGTACGCCGCCGATGTTTGATACGTTTTTCCCTGAAAATTAGGATAAAAAAATATGACAACGTTCCCCGAAAAATGCGATCGGGGAACGTTTTTTTATTGACAAAAAAGTAAAAGTATTATATAATAGTGTTTGTATAATATCACTGTAAAAACAAGAGAAAAACGGAGAGAAAAATGAGCCGCAAAAGCGTAGCAGTGCTGGACGTACGTTCGGCGTCCGTGACAGTCCTGATCGGGGAGCGCGGAGTGAACAATACCTTTGTTTTCAAGGGGATCCATAGTGAAGCGTACGACGGGTTTTCGGATGCGGAATTTTTTGATCTGAACGGTTTGCAGAAGGCTGTGACCGAATCGCTTACGGAAGCGCAGCGCAGTTTCGGGGAGCGTATCAAAGAGATCTATGTCGGGGTACCGGGAGAGTTCTGCAAGGTCTTGACCAAGCGCTGTTTTATGAGTTTTCAGAGCAAGCGGCGTGTAACTTCGTACGATCTGAATGCTTTGTTTTCGCAGGGGTATGGCGGCGAAGAGCAAAATTATGATCTGATCCGTCAAAGTGCAGTGTGTTATATAACGTCGGACAAGCGCCGTACGATCGATCCGGTCGGAATGGTGAGCGATTCGCTGGAAGGATATTTGAGTTATTTTCTGGCGGACAGGCGGTTTGAAGATATCTTCCGAAATATGTTGGCGGAATACGGCATCCTGAAAGCGGAGTTTTTGCCGACGTCTTTGGCGGAAGCGCTGTATTTGATCCCGTCTGAAACGCGGGACGATTATGCGGTATTGTTGGATATAGACAAACTTTCCATGACATTCAGCGTTGTCTGCGGGAACGGGATCGTTTATCAGAATGCCTGTTCGGCGGGCGGCGGGCATGTAACGGCGCAGTTATATACGGGAGAAGATCCTGTAGATATTCCGTTTGATGTAGCGGAAGCGATGATCGGGAAGATCAATCTTTCGAGCAAAGAGTCTTCGGAATCGACCATCGAATATGTGGATAAAATGCGTTCTTACGTTCTTCCCGTGCGTTTGCTCAAGGAGCGGGTAAAGGAAGGGCTTGATCTGTTATGTGAGGTGATCAATCAATGTCTGGAATTGTTCGGAGATTCGAGCATTGATTATAAACCGATTTTGCTGACGGGGGAAGGGATCACCGGAATACGCGGAGCGAGGGAGCATCTTTCGGGGCGGCTGAACAAAGTGGTTGAGATCATAGCACCGAAATTGCCTTATTATAACAAAGCGGCGCAGAGTTCGCATCTGAGCCTTTTGAATATGGCGCTGGAAACCAAGCGCGAAAAAAGTTTTTTACACAAATTCTTTAACGGAATCGGAGGGTAAACACCATGTTTAATAGTTTGGACAGTTTGTCCGGAGTGGCGAGAATCAAAGTTATCGGCGTCGGCGGGGCAGGCAACAATGCTGTAAACCGTATGATCGAGGCTGGAATTCAGAGCGCGAGTTATGTAGCAGTCAACACGGACAAGCAGATCCTTTTGCTGTCCAAAGCGGAAAACAAGATTCAGATCGGATCGACACTTACGAAAGGGCTGGGCGCAGGAGCTGAGCCGGAAGTAGGGCGTGCCGCGGCGGAAGAAAGCAAAGAAGTCCTGACGGAAGCGGTGAAAGATACGGACCTGCTTTTTATCACGGCAGGCATGGGCGGCGGGACCGGTACGGGAGCTGCGCCTGTCATAGCGAAGATCGCGCGCGATCTGAAAATTCTGACGATCGCGATTGTGACGGAGCCTTTCAATTTTGAAGGAAAGAAACGTATGGACAATACGGCGAAAGGTTTGGAGAACCTGAAAAAGTATGTCGATACGCTTATCATCATTCCGAACGATAAAATTACGAGCGTAGTTCCCAAGAACACGCCGATGGTAGAAGCTCTGCGTGTGGCGGATGAAATTTTGAAACAAGGTATTCGCGGCATTGCGGATCTGATCGTGAACCCTGCGCTGATCAACCTTGACTTTGCGGATGTCCGCACGATTTTGAAAGATCAGGGACTTGCACACATGGGCGTCGGCGTTGCGAAAGGTGAGAACAGGATCGTAGAAGCGGTGCGTCTTGCAGTAAACTGCCCGCTTTTGGAAACGACGATCGAAGGTGCAAAGGGCGTTATCCTGAATATTGTCGGCGGCAACGATCTGACGATGGACGAAGTGCAGACGGCGGCTACTCTTGTGCAGAGCGTGGTGGATTATTCTGCCAATATTATTTTCGGTGCCTGCATCGACAGCAATATCAACGATGAAGTGGAAGTCACTGTGATTGCGACGGGATTCCCGCACATTGAAAATATGTACAATCCGAAGGACGAGCGCAATGTGGCGAGCCGCAATTTCTTTGTGAACAGAGGATTGCCGGAACGCAATGCGGACGAAGCGCCCGCACAGCCTGCGGCTCCCGTTCAGAACGCATCGCCGTCTTATGTGCGCATGCCTTTGAACAATACAATGGCGGGACAGCAGCCGCCTGTTTACAAGCAGCCTTATCAGCAGCAGGTACGTCAGCCTCAGTATGAACAGGAACCGCAGTATCAGCAGCAATCTGCTCAGCCGCAGTATGCACAGCAGCCTGCGCAGCCGCAATATCAGCAGCCGCAGTATGCGCAACAGCCCGCGCAGCCGCAATATCAGCAGCAACCGCAGTACCAGCAGGCGGCTCGTCCTGCACCGCAGCAGCCGTATGCACCGCAGGGAACGCAAATCCCGCGCCAGACCGCTGGAACGGATGCGGATAAAGAACTTCCTACGTTTGTACAGCGTTTGTTCCGTAAAAAATAATTCACACCCCCAAAATTAGAGAACGTCCGGACATTATGTCCGGACGTTCTGTCGTATATCGGTTGGTAAATATTTCCTGAAAAAGCAAATTTCGGTTGGTAAATATTTTTTCAATAAACAGATTTTCGCAAATGTTTCGCATGAGAATTTTTATGCAAAAAAGGGCGAGGATATTCCGCCGCGGCGGAATACCGGCTTCATGAAGAGCTGAGTCTCAATCGTAAATGATGCGCTGAGAGTAAGGAAAATCGAAAAACACTCGCGTTCATTGTCGTACGTTTTTTTGATTTACAAATATGTCTGTCTGCGAAATAAAATTTGCGGGCAGGGCGGGTAAATTTAATGCTTTGGCAAGAAACAGTTTGGCAAACCGCGGCGTGTTGGTTATACGAGCGGCCGTAGAGCGCAAATATGTGCGCTCTGCGGCCGCTATGTATAAGAGAAACAAAAAACTGATCAGTAGTGTTTCTGTCGGAATGAAGCAGGTGAACAACAGTATACAGAAAATAAGGCAAAAGAAAAAAGCTCCCGTCGACGTGGACGGGAACTTTCGGTTTTCCGAAAAATGGCAAAACCAAAAACCGCACAGGGTATGCGCGGTTTGTTTCCCAAGAAAACTTTTGAAAGTGGCAGAGAATAAATTACTCTGCTTTGGAAAGTTCTTCCGAATAAGCGGCAAGGATCGCGTTGCGCAGTTCTTCACGGGTTTCGGTATTTAAGGGATGGGCGATATCTTTGAATTCGCCGTCGTTAGTCTTGCGGCTGGGCATTGCGATGAACGGGCCGTCCGAGCCTTCGATCACTTTAATGTCATGAACGACAAAACAATCATCAATGGTGATCGAGGCAACCGCTTTAAGTTTGCTGTCATCTTTTTTTACGAATCTGATACGCACGTCTGAAATTTTCAAAATAATCATCCTCCTTATGCAGTGGCGTTCATTAATAATTACATTCTACTATAACTTTTTTGAATTTTCAATAGACTTTCAAAAAAAATTTAAAAATTTTTGAAAAATTTTCAAAAGTTTCCAGATTTTCGTTTTTTTTCGTCATGATTCGGCATCTATTAAGGGCATGAGACGAAAATTCTGGGAAAAAATTCAGAGGATCTTTTTTATTGGCATTGGCGGAGTCAGCATGAGCGGGCTTGCGTATTTTTTGATGCAGATGGGATTCAGTGTAGCTGGAAGCGATATTACGGCAACCGCGCTGACAGCAAGGTTGGAAAAAGAGGGAGCAAAAATATATATCGGGCACAATGCGGCGAATCTCATGGATGCACAGGCAGTGATCGTCAATTCGGCGATACCGCAGGCGAACCCCGAGTTATGTGAAGCGCGCCGCCGCGGTATTCCTGTTTACGGCAGGGCGGAGCTTCTGGCATTGGTGGCGTCTTGTTTTGAAAATACGGTCGGGATTGCGGGGTGTCACGGAAAAACGACGGCGACAGCCATGTGTGCGCATATTTTGGAAGAGTGTTCGGGCAGCTGCAGTGCGCATATCGGCGGTGAAGATTTTGATTATTGCAATTTGTATTCCGGCGGGGATAAATTTTTCGTGACGGAAGCGTGTGAATATATGGGGAATTTCCTGCATCTGAGGCCGGATGTTGCGGTTATCCTGAATACGGATGCGGATCATCTGGAATGTTACGGAGATGCGGAGCAATTAGGAGCGGCCTACCGCACATATGCGCGCGGGGCAAAAGCTGCAATCGTGTGCGGAGAAGATAAGATTGCAAAAGAAGTTGACTGCACGCTGACTTTCGGCCTGACAAAGGAGTGCGACGTGGGGGCTGAAAATATTCGGTCGATAAACGGAAAATATTCCTTTTCATTGCGGATAAAGGGTGAGATACTGGACAAAATCAAGCTGAATGTATATGGAAAGCACAATATTTACAATGCGTTGGCTGCTGCGGCGGTAGCAGAATATTACGGGTACGATGCAAGTCTGACAGTGCGCGGCCTGCAGAAATTCCGCGGGATACGCAGAAGATTTGAGCTTTTGGGGGAAATGAACGGAGCGCAGATGATCGCGGATTATGCACATCATCCGAGAGAAATCGCTGCGGCGCTGGCGACTGCAAAAGAGGTTTGCGGCGGAAGGCTTTTCGTTATTTTTCAGCCGCATACATATTCAAGAACAAGATTGCTGTTTGACGAATTTTTACAGGTTCTGCTGCCGATCGAGAACCTGGTCGTCTACAAAACATATGCAGCACGGGAATATTTTGATGCAATAGGCAGTGCGCTCACCTTATCGGAAAGTCTTCCGAATTCTTTATACATAGAATCTTTGCGTCAATTACAGTTGTATTTGCAGTGCTCTTTAAAATCCGGAGATGTGGCGCTGTTTTTAGGCGCGGGAGATATTTATTTTATCGCAAAGAGAATACTTGATGACAAATAGACGGAATAAATTTTTTGGATAAGCAAAGCAGGAAATCTTAAGACTACAGGCGCCGCCGGCGCAAACCCCCGGCGCCGG
>CATYEP010000094.1 GCA_958405585.1 uncultured Eubacteriales bacterium | reverse complement strand
GATCCCGAAGCAGGGAATACGAAAACAGCTTTTGGATATGGCCGCCAATAATGCAACCGAATTTTTGGATAAGGCGATCGATAAAATACGCCACAAAGAGGATATGACTGTGAATGCTTGCCGCCGCTTGCAGGAAATTTTGGGTTTGTCGCGATATCCTCGCCGCATGGAATGTTACGATATATCCAATATCAGCGGTGTGGACAAAGTCGGATCGATGGTCGTTTTTATTGATGGGGAAGCAGATCGGTCGCAGTACAGGCGGTTCAGGATCAAAACGGTGGAAGGAGCAAACGATTTTGCCAGTTTGCAGGAAGTATTGATGAGACGTCTTTCAAAGCTTGGAACGCAGGATGAGGACAATTTCCCGAAGCCAGATCTCGTGATCATCGACGGCGGCAAAGGACAGCTTTCCGCGGTCAAAAAGATATTTGACGAAATGGGCATACGGGACATCGATCTGATTTCTTTGGCCAAGAGAGAGGAAGAGATTTTTACTTTATCGGGTAAAGAGAGTGTTGTTTTGGATAAACGTGATGTGTGTTTGCAGATGTTGCAGCGTATTCGCGATGAGGCGCACCGTTTTGCGATCACGTTTTTCCGCAATATACACAGCAAGCGGTCTTTGACGAGCGTTTTGGCGGAAATTCCGGGCGTGGGAAAGATTAAAAGGCGGGCATTGATGGAAAAGTTCGGAACAATCGACAGAATCATGCGGGCAGATGTTAAAGAGCTTGCGGCTGTGGAAGGGATCGGAGAAGTTTTGGCGGGGACAATAAAAAAATATTTTGAGGATGAACTTTAATAATATGTTGCCATACAGATTGATCGTATCGGATTTTGACGGGACTTTACGGCGCACGGCAGGCGGAATATCGGACGAAAATCTTTCGGCGGTTGAAAAATATACGGATGCTGGCGGCGTATTTGCGTTGTGTACGGGGCGGATGCCGATTTCTATTCTTCCATACGCTCAACAGCTTGGTTTGAAGGGACTGATAGCATCTTATCAGGGCGCGTTGATTAAGGATATCGAGAGTGGAGCCGTTGTCAGAGACGGACGGATCCCTGTTTCGGATGCCGTACAGATTTGTTCGTTTTTGCAAAAAAGCGGACTGCACATCCATGTTTACGACGGTGACATCCTGTATGTCAATCAAGATGATGAATTTCGGAAATTGTATGAAAAAGCATGCAACGTCAGGGGGATTCTGACTCCTTTTGCCATTTCAAAGGTTGTGGATGAGAAGGGAATTTCTCCGCATAAAATCGTTGTTGTGTGCGAGTCGGCACTCAGGGATGAGATATTGAAAACGGTCGAAAAATCTTTCGGAGATCAGTTCTATATCACGACGAGTACTGAGAATCTGGTGGAAATCGTGATGCAAGGATGCGATAAAGGCGGGGCGTTGCGATATCTTGCGGAGTATTATAATATACCGATCGGCCAGACGGTTGCGATCGGGGATAATTACAACGATTTGCCGATGCTCAAAGCTGCGGGTTTGGGGGTTGCCGTTGAAAACGGGGAAGAAGATTTAAAAAGGCAAGCGGGATTTGTTACGAAGTCCTGTGATGACGATGGTGTGGCGTATGTTATACGAAAATTTGGTTTTGGGGAGAAGATATGAACGTGCAGGAAACTATATCGCTTGAAAATTTTTGTTCGGGGCTTGATCTTGAAATCGTATTTGCAGGCAGGGGGCGCATGACTTTATCGTCGTACAGCGTAACGCGTCCTGGGTTGCAATTGGGCGGATATTTTAAATATTTTGATTCCACGAGGATCCTTGTTTTCGGAAATGCGGAATATGAATTTCTGCGGGATCTCCAACCGGAAGTTCGCAGGGACAGAATAAAGACGCTTTTATCATACGAAGAGATACCTTGTCTGATTTTTTCGCGAGATCTTCCCGTTTTGCAGGAAATCATAGAAGAGGCAAGGTTGACCGGAGTTCCGATTCTGCGCACGGACAAAGTCACCACTGCGCTGATGAACGACTTGTTTTTCTATCTGAATAAAAAGCTCTCTCCTTCGATCACTATGCACGGCGTGCTGATGGATGTTTCGGGTGTCGGAATTTTGATTACTGGACATAGTGGTGTGGGAAAGAGCGAAACTGCAATGGAATTGATCAAGCGCGGACACCGTCTTGTGGCGGACGATAGCGTTATTGTGAAGCGCGTTTCCGATTCATTGATCGGTACTTCTCCGGAAACGATCCGATATTTTATGGAATTGCGCGGGATCGGTATTATCAACATCAAAAACATGTACGGTTCTGGTTCGATTCTGAATGAAAAAGAAATCGAGCTTGTCATGGAATTGGAAAATTGGGTGGAAGGCAAGGAATACGATCGTCTGGGTGAAGGAACGCAATACGAAACAATTCTCGGATGCAAGGTCATGAAACATACCATTCCTGTGAAACCGGGAAGAAATCTTTCTATAATTATTGAAGTGGCGGCCCGTAATTTCCGCTTGAAGAGTATGGGATATGATGCCGCACAGGAGCTGATCGGACGTACGATCGGAAGATAAAGAACAGAATCATTTCGGACATGGCTTTGTTGTTGTCCGATTTTTTCGAACGCAGGGGCACCGTACTTTAAAGTGACGGTGCCCCTGCGTTTGTTGCAGAATTTTTAAATTGTGTTTTCATTTACAGTTATTTTATCAATTCTGTGAATACAATATTGTATGAGAAATTTTTTTAAGAGATTAAAAACGCCTTTTGCCTGTTTAGTGTTGGCGTGTATTGTGACGGTTGCATTTGTGTTTGCCTATCCCTCGTTAAATGCGCAGAGCCTTCATGAGGCGCCGTATCAAACAGGTATTTTGCGCCTTTGGCACATAGATTCGTTTGAAGGCGGCACAGGTTCACGGGCAAATTTTCTGTCTGCTGCAGCGAAAGAATTTGAGGAAAAATACGGTTGGTATGTACTGGTGAGCGTGCATAGTAAGGAAAGTGCCGCAAGGGCGATTTCAGAAGGCAATGTTCCCGATATGATTTCTTTCGGAACATATTTCAATGCTGCGGCAGATCATGTGTTGCCGTTGGAAAAATATAATTTGGGGGCTACCACGCTGAACGGAAAAACATATGCAGTTCCATGGTGCAGAGGCGGTTATTTTTTATTCGGGCAAGCGGGGAGTTTTTCAGAGGCGACCGATAAAAATACAGTAATAAGTCAAGGCGGAAGTGCGTTGGCGCAGGGGGCTGCTTATTTTTACGGTTTGTCAGGTGAGATTAATTGTGAATCTTCGGTGCGTGCGTATGTTGATCTGATCAACGGGAAATATAAATTTATGATCGGTACGCAACGGGATGTATATCGTTTCCGTACCCGCAATTTCAATATTGACGCAATGCCTGTCAGTACGTTCAACGATTTGTGGCAATATATCGGAATTTGTTCTTCTGACCCTCCAGTTTATGCCGCTTGTCTGGATTTTTTAAGTCATCTTCTTTCAGAAAATACGCAGAAGAAGTTAACCCGAATCGGAATGTTCAGTGCCTATTTTGACATCTATGGGCCTTCGGACGGTATTATGGATAAAGCGGAAGGAATACAGCCGCAGTATACGGTCAGCGCCTGGTTGGCGGAAGACGCACAGAATACATTGCGGTCTCTCGCTTCACAAGCTTTGTACGGAGACAAAAACGGCGGAAAAAATTTTGAAAATTTCTTGCAATAGCATTGTAAAAAAAACAAATTTGCTGTATAATAGGAGAAAGCAATCGTATGAATTTTTCGTTGCTGAAACAGATATTTCCTGGCATTGTTTCAGAGAGTCCGTTTTCTTTTCGCAGGCATACGACGGTTGGAATCGGTGGGGCGGCGCCGCTCGGAGTGTATCCGAAAAATTCACAGGAGCTTGCACAAGTCGTTTGTTTTTTGCGTGCGGAAAAAATCCCGTATTTAATCATTGGAAACGGGAGCAATATTCTTGCTTCCGACAATGGCTTTCACGGCGTTGTGATTTGCACGAGGCGTGCGGATGCCGTGGCTATGGGGAAGGACGGGTTGAGTATTGAGGCGGAATGCGGAGCGAGCGTATCACGGGTTCTTGCCTTTGCTGCGAAAAACGGGATAGGCGGTTTGTCGTTTCTTGCAGGGATTCCTGCGACAATGGGCGGAATTTTGTATATGAACGGCGGAGCGCAGGGAAAATACATTGAAAGCGTTTTGCAAAGCGCGAAAGTTTTGTTGGAAGGTAAAAGCGTATTGCTATCGGCGCAGGATTGCAGGTATTCTTATAAAGACAGCCGCTTTATGCACGAAAACGCCGTGCTGTTGAAATGTGTTCTGAGATGCAGCGCGTCAGATTCGGAAGCTGTACGCAAAGAGTACAGAGAAACTCTTTTAAAACGTAAATCGCTGCCGAAAGGAAGAAGCCTCGGGTGTGTGTTTAAAAATTTGCCAGGGGTTTCTGCCGGTCAGTTGATTGAACGATGCGGATTGAAAGGGTTGCGTTGCGGAGATGCTGTTGTATCGGCAGAACATGCGAACTTTATCATAAATGATTCTGGGGCGACCGCGGAAGAATATCGGTCGTTGATATACCAGGTGAAGCAAAGAGTCTTTTCTGAGACCGGGATGCTTCTTACGGAGGAGATCCGTTACATAGGAGAATTTACAGATGCTTCTGACGGGTGATTATCATACGCATACATTGTACAGTCACGGGAAAGGTACGGTTTTGGAAAATGCTATGCGGGCAAAAGAGATAGGCTTGAAAGAAATTGCAATTACAGATCACGGCTTTGAGCAGCTTGCTTTCGGGCTTCGCCATGACCGTATGCCGCAGCTGATCACTGATTGCAGAAATGCTTCCGAACAGACCGGTATACCCGTTTACGTCGGAACGGAAGCGAATCTTTGCGATGAAAACGGCAGAACGGATCTGCTGCCGAAAGATTATAAAGATTTTGATATTTTTCTGATGGGTATACATCGCTTTGTCCGCTTTACGAGATTCAGGGATTTCTGGTACATGCTGATGCTTAATTCCTGGCATACGTCGATGCACATCAAACCAAGTGAAAGTCTTATCCGTTATAATACCAATGCATACATCAACGCGATCAAAAATAACCCGATCGATGTGATCACACACCTGAATTATCAGTCTTTTTGTGACGTGACGGAAGTGGCGAAGGCTGCCAGGGATTACGGCACGTATATTGAACTGAATTCAAAGAAAGTTCATCTGACAGACGAAGAGATTGCAAAGATCCGGGATACGGGGGTGCATTTTTTGATCGATTCAGATGCGCATTCCGTGGACAGGATCGGAGATACGCAGCTTGTGGACAAGCTCTTGGAGCGCGTTGAAATTCCTCATTCACAAATCGATAATATTGACGGAAAATACCCGCATTTTCGATTCAGAGAATTCAAAGAGAGAAATTTATAAAGTGTCGAAGGGAAATTTTACGAGAGAACTGAAAAAAGAGTTAATCCGACGCGGGTTTGAAAACGCTTGCTGCAAAACAGCGGCTCTTTCCGCATTCCTTCGTACGACAGGTAGTATTATAAGAAGCGGCAATCTGATCGGGTTTGAATTTACGACGGAAAGTGAAGATGTCGCGGAATTTATAATCGGACTTTTAGAAGATGTTTTCGGGGCGGAATGGAAGGTCGTTCAGGCTTCGGAGGATGTGCGCAACGGTAGGAATCGCCTGGTGTTTCAGTGTTTGTCCGAAAACTCACTTTTTATTTTAGAGGAACTCGGCATTGCTGAACGAAAAGACGAAGATATCGGTCTGAACTTTGGAATTGATTCGTATCTTGTTGAAAACGAATGCTGTAAAAGAGCATATGTGATAGGCGCTTTTTTAGGCAGCGGAAGCTGTATTCTTCCAAAATTGGAAGACGCGCGATCCGGATACCATCTTGAGATCGTTTTTTCAGGCAAGGTCGCTGCGGAAGATTTCCGTACGGTTCTTGCGCAGTATGAGATATTGGCAAAATGCGTATCCAGAAAAGGAACGAATGTCGTTTATTTGAAAAGCAGGGATAGCATTTCGGACTTTCTGGCTTTGATGGGCGCAGAAAATTCCCTGGCGAAACTGGACGAACTGGCCGCGCAAAAGGATGAAAAAAATCAGATAAATCGTGTGGCGAATTGCATGCAGAAAAATTTTGATAAAAGCGTGCTGGCTTCGGTGCGTCAGATTCGTGCCATTGAAAAACTGCAGGAACGGGGTGAGCTGGATGGTCTGGATCCGTCTTTGCGGGAAACAGCCGCGGCGCGCCTATCCGACAAAGAGGCTTCTCTGAAAGAACTTTCCGAAAGGCTGAAAATTTCTAAAAGCTGTTTGAATCACAGATTGCGTAAACTTGTAAAAATTGCAGACGAGCAGTCGGGAGAATGATCATGGATAAACTTACTTTTATTTACAATAAAGACACATACAATGCTTACGATGCCCAGAGGATCGTGTTTGAAGCCGGGAAATTCAAAAGTGAAATCATTTTTGAGGACGGAACCAAACGCGGAAACGCAAAAAGCATTATCGGATTGCTGTCCATGAAGTTTTTGAAAGGGGATGAGTATACGGTCATGGCCGAGGGATCTGACAGCGCGGCGGCAGTCCGCGCGATGGCAGAGTTTATATCATCTAAACTTTAAAAGGCAATTGATATTGCGTTTTTTGATAGGATCATTCATAGCTCCGCACATATGTGCGGAGCATTTATCTCAGACAGACAAAAGAAAAGGCGAGGACAGATATGGCGGAATTTGTACATTTGCATCTTCACACGGAATATAGTTTGCTTGACGGCGCATGCAAGGTCAAGGAGTTGATCTCTTATTGCGTTAAAAACAACATCAAAGCTATTGCGATTACGGATCATGGGAATATGTATGCGACCCTTCAATTTGCCGAGCAATGCCGTAAGAACAATATTCAGGCGATTATCGGATGTGAACTGTACATGACGCAGGATCTTCATGTTAAGAACAGCTCCGGCGACTTTGAACATCTTATTCTTTTGGCGAAGAACAAGAAAGGCTATAAAAATCTTGTAAAACTCGATTCTATTGCTTACGTGGACGGGTTTTATTACAAACCGCGCGTGGATTATAAAACTTTGAAAGAGCATACGGAAGGGC
>CATYEP010000093.1 GCA_958405585.1 uncultured Eubacteriales bacterium | reverse complement strand
GGGCATTGATGTCGTATACGGTGCCGTGATAAAGAGATGCCTTTGGAAAAGCAAGGAAAAAACGGTGCTTTGCAAGGTGCTTGGGAGGAAGTATGAAAAAACAAGAAGATGTCAGAAAGGAAATTAAACGTCGGTTTCAGTTCTGGGTAAAGCCGTCCACGCTGGAATTAGTGGGGAGGTATATGGAGGATGACAACTGCTCTTCGCAGAGTGAATTTATCGAAAAAGCCGTGCTTTTTTACACGGGATATCTTTCGGCAAAGGAGAATAAAAACTATCTTCCTAATATCGTCACATCTACATTGAAAGGGATCGTTGCCGAGAGCGACAACAAGCAGAGCAGACTACTGTTCAAGCTTGCGGTTGAGATGGCAATGATGATGAATCTGTTAGCAGCGAGTCAGGAAGTAGACAAGGTATCTTTGGAGCGTCTGCGAGGCGAGTGCGTTAGAGAAGTCAAACGCCTGAACGGTTCTTTTTCGTTTGAAGATGCATTGGATTGGCAGAAAGGATAAACAATGGCGCGGCTGGTTACCAAGTTCAAATACCTCAAACCCAATCGAAAACAAAAGGCGGGCGGATATGCAAAGTACATCGCTACACGTGAAGGAGCGGAAAAGATCGACGAATCTTTCCGCTATTCTTTTGTAAGCGGGAAACAATGCAAACTCATTGAAAAGCTCTTAAAGGATTTTCCCGATACGAAAGAGATGCACGAGTATAAAGACTACCTTGCAAATCCCAGCGCTGGCAATGCATCTGAATTTATTTCCCGCGCGATCGAGGACAATGCACACATCGCGATGGGGCGAAAGACGTATGCGGACTATATATCAACGCGCCCGCGCGCGGAGCGGTTCGGGTCGCACGGACTGTTTACGGACGACGGGGTGGAGGTAAAACTTGACGAAGTATCGGAAGAACTCAATCGTCATAACGGGAACGTGTGGACGGTCATATTGTCGCTGCGCAGAGAAGATGCGGAGCTGCTCGGCTTCGGAGAGGGAACACGTTGGCGGGATATGCTGCGAACGGAAACGCAGGAACTGTCAAAAAACTTTAAGATATCGTTAGAAAACTTAAAATGGTATGCCGCGTTTCATAATGAGAGCCATCACCCGCACGTGCATATGATCATATATTCCAAACTCGAAAACGAAGGGTATCTCACGGAGCGCGGCGTACAAAATCTTCGTTCCGCTTTCGCGCGGGATATTTTTGCCCAGGACCTTGTCAGTGTGTACGAAGAACAGACCCGACAGCGCGATAAATTGAAATCGTATAGCAAAGAATATCTGCACAGAATTGTGCAAGATGTCGGCGGGAAAAGGTGCAGCTCTGAACTTCAAGAAGAACTATTGCGGCTTGCAGAGCGGCTATTGAAGACGAAGGGAAAAAAGGTTTACGGCTATCTCAAAGCAGACGTGAAGGCTTTGGTTCGATCCATTGTGGACGAACTTGAAAAGGATGAACAAATTGCAAAACTGTATGCGCTGTGGTATGGGCAAAGAGAGCAAGTGGTTCAAACTTATACGGAGACGCTGCCCGAACGGATCCCGCTGTCGGAAAACGATGCGTTTAAGTATGTTCGAAACGCTGTGATACAGGCGGCAATGCAAATCGTGAACGGCCCGAACGATGAAATAGAATTGCCGAGACAAAGAGTAAAACCCTCGGACGAGGAAGTGGAAAAAAAGTATCGGTACTGTATGCGAACGACATGGGAACTGTATTTTTGGGCAAAAAAATTGCTCGATCGGGAAGGGGAAGAATATAACTCGCATCGTGCGGCTGAACTTCTGAAAATTTGCGCGGAGCGCGGGAATACCGTCGCCATGTATCGGCTCGGAAAGATGTATCTGACAGGCGAGGAGGTAGAGAAAGATGTCCCCGCCGCGCTAAAATTTCTGGAAGAAGCCGCAAAGAATAAAAATGAGTTCGCGGAGTATCTTTTGGGGAAGACGTACCTTGAAGGAGAAGAGGTAAAGCGCGATGTTGTCCTTGCGGAAAGGTATCTTAAACGTTCAGCAAATCGTGGGAACAAATACGCAGCTTTTACGCTCGGTAAGGCATTGCTGGAGGGTGACGTTTTGGAAAAGAGCGTGCCGCAGGCTTTGGAACTTTTGACAGCGTCTGCACAGGACGGATTTGCTCCCGCTCGGTATTTGCTTGGAAAATTGTACTATAAAGGCGAAGAGGTAGAGCAGGATTTCAAAAAAGCGCTGGAATATTTAGAAAAGATCGCTGAGGAAGATCCCAACGCCGCCTACCTTGCGGGAAAGATTTGTATGACGGAAACGGAAAGAAACACAGATAAGGCAATTCAATATTTTCGGATGGCGGTGGAGAATGGAAATGAGTTTGCAGAGTATCAGTTGGGCAGGCTCTATTTATTCGGAACGGGTGTGAAGAGTGATAAGGAACTTGCGCTTTGCTATCTTCACTCTTCTGCTGAAAAGGGGAATGTGTATGCGGCAAAATTGATCGAGTATGCGGACGAAAAAGAAGCGGAAAACAAAATGTATGCCGCGATCGGGGCGCTCTGGCTTTTGCATGATATAGCAAAGACAATGGTTCAAAGGATCGAGCATAGCGGAAAGCTGCATTTCTCGGCAGACAAAAAACTTCGGAGAAAAATCGAAGAAAAGAAACAGGCGCAGGGCCTGAAACAGGATTAAAAAAGGAGGAGAACATGGCAACGTATGTACATTTTACAAACGAACAGAAAGAGCGAGCCAGGCGGACGGATCTCGTCGCTTTTCTGGAAAAGCAGGGCGAACAGGTAAAGCGCGCAGGTTCGGAATACGAATGGCGGGACGGATTCGGAAAGGTAAGTATACGCGGTAATCTTTGGTTTCATCAATATGAACGGGAGGGCGGAGATGCGATCGATTTTGTGAAAAAATTTTACGATAAGAATTATCCCGAAGCCATAGAATTTCTGCTCGGAGAAAAGGGCGGCGAATTGAAAACGGCGGTGCCTGTAGAGAAGAAAAAGGACGGCGTATTCGAACTGCCGAAAAAAAACGAAACGTCGCACAGGGCGTATGCGTATTTGTTACGGCGCCGAAAAATCGATCAGGATGTTCTGACAACATTTTTCCGGTATAAACTCATATATGAATCGGAAAAGTATCATAACGCCGTGTTTGTCGGGTACGATAAAAGCGGAAAGCCCGTCCATGCGCATCTGCGCGGTACGGGAACGCAGTCGACGTTCAAAGGCAATGCGGCATACGGCATCCCGGAGTACAGTTTCCATTGGAACGGGAAAAGCGATCGGCTGTATCTGTTTGAAGCGCCCATCGATATGCTTTCGTTTATTTCCTTGCATAAGAAGGGCTGGAAGGAACACAGCTATGCCGCTTGCTGCGGCGTATCGGACAGGGTGGCGATGCAGATGCTAAAAGATCATCCGAACATCAAAAAGGTTTGCATCTGCCTCGACAATGACGAGGAAGGACACAGATCCTCCAAGCGCATGAGCGAGAACTTAAAAGCAAAAGGGGTGGAAACAGAGATCCTCGTTCCGAAGTCAAAAGACTGGAACGAGGATCTTGTGCGTCAGGAGGAAACGGAAGAAGAACAAGAAGAAACGGAGGAGGAAGAACCATGTCCGGCATTGGTACAGTCATTGTGATCGCCGCGGTGATGGCACTTGTTTTGAGCGGCGTCACTTTTCTTGCGCACATCTATAATTTGAACCACATCAAGAGCAGGACGGTCGGGGACGGCCAGCACGGAACGGCACGCTGGGCAACGCGCGGAGAAATCATGAAGGTGTATCGGCATATCCCGTTTACTCCGCAGAAATGGCGGGAGCAGGCACAGCATGGGGAAGTTCCTTCCTTTACGTATGTGAAGGGAGAGGAAAAAGAATTGCCGCAGGGGATCGTCGTAGGATGCAAGGGCGGGAAGAAAAACACGACGGCAATGGTTGACTCGGGTGACGTGCATGCGCTGATGATCGGAGCGGCGGGCGTCGGAAAAACGGCGTATTGGCTGTATCCTTGTATCGAATATGCTTGCGCAAGCGGGATGTCCTTTCTTTCTACGGATACAAAAGGGGATGTCATGCGAAATTATGGCACGGTGGCAAAGCAGTACGGTTATAACATTTCGGTCATCGACCTTCGCAATCCCACACGCTCAAACGGGAATAACCTTCTGCATTTGGTGAACAAATATATGGACCTGTACCAGGCTCATCCGTTTGAACTCATGTATAAGGCAAAAGCAGAAAAGTACGCGAAAATCATATCCAAAACGATCATTCTTTCGGGAATGGATTCGGCGGCGTTCGGGCAGAACGCCTATTTTTATGATGCGGCGGAAGGGATCCTTACAGCTACCATCCTGCTTGTGGCAGAGTTCTGTGTTCCGCAAAAGCGGCACATCGTTTCCGTGTTCAAGATCATTCAGGAATTGCTCGCGCCGTCCTCAAAAAAAGGAAAGAATCAGTTTCAGGGACTTATGGACCTCTTGCCGAACGATCATAAAGCGAAATGGTTTGCGGGCGCGGCACTCAATACCGCCGAGCAGTCAATGGCGAGCGTAATGTCTACGGCGTTGTCGAGACTGAATGCGTGTCTCGATTCGGAGTTGGACCAGCTCCTTTGTTTTGATACCGAGATCGACGCGGAAAAGTTCTGCATGGAAAAATCAGCGATCTTTGTCATCATGCCGGAAGAAAACCCGAACACATTTTTTATGATCTCGCTCATCATTCAGCAGTTTTACAGGGAGATCCTGGCGGTGGCGGACGAACAGGGCGGAAAACTCAAAAACAGATGCATCTTCTTTTGCGACGAGTTCGGAACTCTACCCAAGATCCAGGACGCGGAGATGATCTTTTCCGCGTCTCGTTCAAGAAGATTGCAGATAGTTCCGATCATTCAATCGTTCAGTCAGTTGGATAAGAACTACGGGAAAGAAGGCGCGGAGATCATAGTGGATAACACGCAGCTCACGATCTTCGGTGGGTTTGCGCCGAACAGTACGTCTGCGGAAACGCTGTCCAAAGCTCTCGGCAGCCGCACGGTGTTATCGGGTTCGGTAAGCAGGGGCAAGAACGATCCGTCGGAAAGTTTACAAATGATCGAGCGACCGCTGATGACGGCAGACGAACTCAAATCTATGCCCAAAGGCAGATTTGTTGTGATGAAGACGGGCGCGCACCCGATGCGGGTGAAACTGAAACTCTATTATGATTGGGGGATCACGTTTGACACAAAGAATCCGTATACGGTATGCGAAAATGTAAACAGAAAGGTAGAATATGCGGATAAAAAAGAGATCGTGGAAGCGATCGCAAGAAGGTATCATCCCGAACTTTTAGAACCGAGCGACAGCACAAGCGCGGCGACATCGGGCGGCGGGCAAAGCCTTGCTAAGCATGAGCTGTATCGACGGAGCGAAAAACTCTCGGGTGTGCGAACCGTTCCGCCGAGCAGACGAATGCGGGAGGACAACGAATGAGCAGGCTTCGTTTTTTATATGAAAGTGATGTCCCTCACCGTGCAATATCTGTGTATCTTTACCTTGTGGAAAGGGCGAATAAAAAGGGTGAGTGCTGGCCTGCGGTGCCGACGATCGCGGAAGATCTTAAATTGTCCGAATCCACGGTTCGAAGAGCGGTCAAGGACTTGAAGAAAGCGGGACTGTTATCGACACAGCAGCGATTCCGTGAAAACGGCGGAAAAAGCAGTCTGTGTTATACATTGCAACATGTAAAAGGAGGGGTGCCATGAAATGGAAATAGGTAAGCAGCAAACTTAGCTAAAACAAAATAAAAAAGACGAAGGAGGAAAGAGATGTCAATCCGAAAGAAAATAACGGTGTGTTTTGCATTTTTTGCATTGGTTCTGCTTTCGCTCGGCGTGTGCCTGTTCGGTATGCCTGGGCAAAAAGTTTCGGCGGCAACTTATACGACGCCCAAGTATCTTACAAGCGGCAGGACGACAAACGGCACCTCGGTGACAACGGGGTGTCCGAGCAATTTTAAGATCTATATGTACGGCTCATCGCAGAGCGGAACGGGAACACTCTCGCAAGGATCTATAATCGACTGGTCGTATGTCTATATTACGGTGGAAACGAGCAAAGTGAGCGATCATCTCACATTTCAGCTTATCAGGAACGGAGCGGTATATACGAGCAAATCTTTGTCGGGAAGCGGCAATCAGACATTGTTTTCCGGGACCTTGACTGACGGAAATTATGAGTTGCAGTACTCCTGCAGATATGCGTCGAGTTTTTTGGTGGATTTCACCTATTACTTTTATACCTTTCAGTTTGAAGTGGATAAGACAGCACCGTCCTATTCTTTAAAAGCGGGATCGAGCACCATTTCGAGCGGGAGTTATACCAATCAGCAGATCGTGTATTCGGCGACAGACGAGAATTTTAATTATATCAAATATAAACGCCCGAGTTCGAGCAGTTATTCGATTTCGTATGCCAGCGTGTATACCGTCGCGGCGACAAGCTCCAATAACGGCTGGTGGTATTTCTATGCTGCTGATGATAAAAGTAATACAACAACGACGGTCAGCGCCTATCTGGACACGGTCGCGCCCGTAGGGAAAGTAACAAATTCGAGCGGAGTTACGCTCGCAAACGGCGGATATACGAACAGCGCGTTCAAATATACGGCAACGGATACGGGCGGCGTTTCAAAATACGAAGTCAAAAAGGCGGGAACTTCTTCCTGGACGACCTATACTTCGGGAACAAGTCTTACCGGGACGTACGGCTGGTATTATTTCCGCGCGACCGATAAGGCAGGGAACGTATCGGATGAGTATAAGGTCTACTATGATGCGGCATCGCCTTCGGGAACGCTGTACGGCGGGACGACTGTAAAATCAAGCGGTACGTATACCAATGCGGATTATATCAAATATACGGCGAGCGACAGCAATTCGGGGTTGGAAGAGTGCTATGTGAAAATGCCGGGAAGTTCTTCCTATTCGGCATACGCGAGCGGAACGCAGCTTGCCACGGAAGGGACGTATTCGTTTTACAGTAAGGACAAGAGCGGGAATCAGTCGATCACGGTGACAATCACGCTGGATAAAACGAAACCGACGGGTACGCTGTATGGCGGCGCGAACGTGGTGCAATCGGGAAATTCGACCAATGCGGCGTATATTAAATTCGTGCCGTATGATGCGATAGGGCTTTCTTCGACGTGTGTGAAAAAGCCTGGAGCAGGTACGTTT
>CATYEP010000092.1 GCA_958405585.1 uncultured Eubacteriales bacterium | reverse complement strand
GGGCCGCCCCGCTTTTACGCCCGGGTGGTTTTTTCCCCGCCGCGGCGCGGGAGCAGAAATAAAAAGCAGAGGCGAATTATGATTACATCCAAAGAACTGAGAAACAAATGGTTATCTTTTTATGAAAGCAAAGGGCATGTGAATATCGGGGCGGTATCGCTGATCGGGGACGGATCGACGGGAGTGATGTTCAATGTAGCGGGCATGCAGCCGCTGATGCCGTATTTGTTGGGACAGCCCCATCCGGCGGGCAAGCGGCTTTGCAACGTGCAAGGGTGCGTGCGCACGGTGGACATCGAATCGGTCGGGGACGCGACGCATTTCACGTTTTTCGAGATGATGGGCAACTGGTCGCTGGGCGATTATTTTAAAAAAGAAAAGACGGCGTGGTCGTTCGAGCTTTTGACGAAGGTATTCGGACTGGACGCGGACAAGATCTGTTCGACGGTATTTGCGGGCAACGAGAGCGTGCCGCGCGACGATGAGACGGCAAATCTTCTGATCGGGCTGGGGATCAAGCCCGAGCATATTTTCTATTTGGACAAGTCCAACAACTGGTGGGAGCTGGAAGGCACGGTGGGAACGCCTTGCGGGCCGGACAACGAGTGGTTTTACCCGCTTACGGACAAGGAATGCGGCAGGACGCCCTGCGATATCAACTGTCCGTGCGGCAGGTATGTAGAGATCGGCAACGACGTGTATATGCAGTACAAAAAGACGGCGGACGGGTATGAGCCGTTGGAAAACAAGAACGTGGACACGGGGTTCGGACTGGACAGGATGCTGGCGTTTCTGAACGGGCTGACGGACGGGTACAAGACGGACTTGTTCAGCGGAGCGATCGCGTATCTGGAAAAGGTATCGGGCAAGAAGTATGATGACGGCGGAGCGGATCGCAAAGCGATGCGTATCATAGCGGATCATACGCGCACGACGGTGATGCTGATCGGCGACGTGAACGGGATCTTGCCTTCGAACACGGGTGCGGGGTATATCCTGCGCAGGCTGATGCGTCGGGCGATCCGTTACTGCAAGGCGCTGGGCATTGCGAGCACGGAAATGCTGAACGTGGCGAAGATCTTTATCGAAGAGGTATACGGCGAGGCGTACCCGCTGTTGCCGCAGAAAGAGGAATATATTCTGCAGGAGATCGAGCGCGAGATCACGCGTTTTGAATCGACTTTGGAAAAGGGCATGAAGGAGTTTGAAAAGACGATCGCGGGCATAGCGCGCAAGAACGAATTCATGAGCAAGCAGGATGCGTCGTACGTAGCGGAAACGTCGATCGGCGGAAAAGCGGCTTTCAAATTGTACGACACGTACGGCTTCCCGCTGGAACTGACGGTGGAAATGGCGGCGGAGCGCGGATTCACGGTGGATGAAAAGGGATTCGAAGAAGCGTTCCGCGAACATCAGGAAAAGAGTCATGCGCAGGCGGCGGGCGAATTCAAAGGCGGGCTTGCAGATACGGGCGTTGCTACGACGCGCCTGCATACGGCGACGCATCTTCTGAATGCGGCGCTCAAAACGGTGCTTTCGCCGGACGTCAACCAGAAGGGCAGCAACATTACGCCCGAACGTCTGCGTTTCGATTTCAACTTTGCGCGCCCGATGACGCAGGAAGAGATCAAGGCGGTGGAAGACCTCGTCAACGAGAAGATCGGGGAAAATATTCCCGTCGTGTTTGAAGAAATGCCGTACGACAAAGCGCGTGCGGAAGGGATCGTGGGCGTATTCGATAATAAATACGGCGACGTGGTCAAGACGTACAGCATCGGCACATTCTCGCGCGAAATGTGCGGCGGGCCGCATGCGGCGTCGACAGGCGAACTTGGACATTTTAAGATCGTGAAAGAACAATCTTCCGCGAGCGGAATCCGCAGGATCAAGGCGATCCTGGAATAACGGGAGCAATGCACCGCGGTACGCCATTTATGCGTACCGCGGTTTTTATTTTATAATGCGGTTATATTTTATAATTTTATAATATGGTTATATTTTATAATACGAAATTTTAACTTATAATACGCAAGCCGCCCGAAAAAATTTTTTCGGGCGGCTTGCGACAGCGTGGGCAGTCGGATTGCGGCTGTGTTCGGATCGTGCTCGGCGGCAGAGGTTGCCTCTGCCGCGGCAAGATTTCGGAAAAAGACAAATCATTTTTGAAAAAAGACGGCGCGTTTTACGGTACAGCCGGAAGGGGAAGGCACGTCGAAAATTTCGCGTTCGCCCTTTTCGTCGCAGACGAGGCAGACGTACCGCCCTTCGCGCAGCGGCGCAAAGCCGATCAATGCCAGCGAAAAGGTCAGTGTTCCCGCAAAACTTTCCGCTGTCAGAAGCGCGGAGACTTTTTTCCCGTCCGAAGCAAATCCGCTGGAGAGTTGTTTTAAAACGCAGAGTTTTTTTATGTAGTTCATTGTTTTTTCCGCCTGATAGAAAAGGTTTCGTGTATCATTATATATATTCTTTCACCGAAAAAAATATACATTTATGTCGGATAAGTGAAAAATACCGAAAAAACCTTCCCCGAAAAAAATTGCGCTCAAAAAAGTTTACTTTTTCGGAAAAAGAGTTTATAATAATCTTACGGGTGAAAAAGGCGCCCATTGAAATTTAGTAAAAATTCTTCCAAAAAGGAGATCGATACGTATGGCAAAGTATGAAAAGCCTCTGACTGAGAACAAAAAAGTATTGAGTTTTATCGACGAGAGCGCAGCTCTTTGCAACCCTGACCGCATCGTCTGGATCGACGGGAGCAAGGAACAGCGTGACGAACTGCGTGCCGAGGCATGCGCAACGGGTGAGATGATCAAACTGAACGAGGATCTGCTTCCCGAATGCTATCTGCACCGCACGGCAGTCAACGACGTTGCGCGCGTGGAGGACAGAACCTTCATCTGCTGCCGCGACAAGAACGATGCGGGCCCCATCAACAACTGGATGGATCCGAAAGAAGCGTATAAAATGGCTTCGGACATCTTCAAAAACTCGATGCAGGGCAGAACGATGTATGTTATTCCTTACTCGATGGGCATCGTGGGAAGCGAATTTTCGAAAGTCGGCATTGAGCTGACGGACAGCATTTACGTTGTTCTGAACATGGAGATCATGACGCGTGTCGGCACGGACGTTCTGGACGTTCTGGGCAAGGACGGCGATTTTGTCAAGGGACTTCATTCCAAGTGCCAGCTGGACGAAACAAAGAGATATATTCTGCATTTCCCCGAAGACAACACGATCTGGTCGTGCAACTCCGGATACGGCGGAAACGTGCTTCTCGGAAAGAAATGCTTTGCACTGCGTATTGCTTCCTACCTCGGCAAAAACGAGGGCTGGATGGCTGAACATATGCTGATTCTGGGCTTTGAGAAGCCGGACGGCGATGTGAAATACATTGCGGCGGCATTCCCTTCGGCATGCGGCAAGACCAACCTTGCGATGCTGATCCCGCCGGAAAGCTATCGCAAAAAGGGTTATAAGATCTGGTGCGTGGGTGACGATATTGCCTGGATCCGCGTGGGTGCGGACGGCAGACTGTGGGCGATGAACCCTGAAAACGGGTTCTTCGGCGTAGCGCCCGGCACGAACGAAAAATCCAACCCGAACGCGCTGCATACCACGCAGAAAGGCACAATTTTTACGAACGTTGTGCACAATTTGGACAACAACACCGTTTGGTGGGAAGGTCTTGACAAGAATCCTCCGAAGAACGCGATCGACTGGAAGGGCAATCCTTGGGACGACGCGGCGAAAGCTGCGGGTGTGAAGGGTGCGCATCCGAACAGCCGTTTCACGGCTCCCGCGAAGAACTGCCCTTGCATCAGCAAGGAGTTCGACAATCCGAAAGGCGTTCCTCTGTCGGCGATCGTATTCGGCGGCCGCCGTGCAAAGACGGCTCCGCTGGTATACCAGAGCAAAAACTGGGACAACGGCGTGTTCGTAGGTTCGATCATGGCGAGCGAAACGACGGCTGCGGCCACGGGTGCGGTCGGCGTAGTGCGCCGCGATCCGATGGCTATGCGTCCGTTCTGCGGCTATCATATGGGCGACTACTTCCAGCACTGGATCGACATGGGCAAGAAAGTCAAGAATCAGCCGAAGATCTTCAACGTCAACTGGTTCCGTCTGGACGACGAAGGACATTTCCTGTGGCCGGGATTCGGCGACAACATGCGTGTTCTCGAATGGATCATCAAGCGTTGTGAAGGCAAAGTCGAAGCGGAGGAGACCCCGATCGGCTATGTTCCGAAGCCGGAAGACATCAACATCGAAGGCACGGACGTTACGCTCGACACTTTGAAAGAGATCTTGACCGTGGACAAAGAGACATGGAAGAAAGAGGCGGACGGAATCGAAGAATTCTACAAACAGTTCGGCGATCGTCTCCCGAAAGAACTTTCGGATGAACTTGCAAATCTGAAAGCAAACCTCAACAAATAATTAACGGGCAAACGGCAAGCAGGCGGGGTTAACCCCGCCTTGCGAAGGATAAACAGGGTCCCTGCACAACGAAAGAGGGCGAAAGCTCGCCTTATCGCGGTGCAGGGATTTTTATTTTTTCGGATAAGGGAGAGAAAACTGATGCTGGTAGTAAAGGACGTGACCAAGACGTATTCAGCCAAAAAGGGGGATCCCGTGCAGGCGCTTTGCGGGGTAACGTTGACGTTCGGGGAGAGAGGAATGTATTTTCTTCTCGGAAAATCGGGCAGCGGGAAGAGTACGCTTTTAAATATTCTGGGCGGCCTGGACAAGGCGGACGGCGGCGAAATATTTTACGACGGTGTACCGTTTTCTTCCTTTTCGGAGCAGGATTTTTCCGATTACAGGAACGGGGTTGTCGGGTTTGTGTTTCAGGAGTACAATCTTCTTGAAAACTTCACGGCGGCGGAGAACGTGGCGCTTGCGCTTCGGATGCAGGGGAAAGAGGTATCGGACGAAGAGGCGGAAGCGGCTCTGGAAAAGGTAGGGCTTGCCGGGTACGGCAGGCGGCAGGTCAGCGAACTTTCGGGCGGGCAGAAACAGCGGGTAGCGATCGCCCGCGCGATCGTGAAGGATTCGGCGCTGATCCTTGCGGACGAACCGACGGGGAATCTGGATTCGGAAACGGGCGCGGAAATTTTCGGTTTGCTGCGCGCGCTCGCGCAGGAAAAGACGGTCATTGTTGTTTCGCACGACCGCGAGAATGCGGAAAAGTACGGGGATGCGGTGATCGAACTCAAAGACGGGCGCGTGCAAGCGGGTGCGGAGAATGTACGGCAGGTCGTCGGGGAAATGCCCGAACGTACGTGCAAAACGCGGGTGCATACCCGTCTTCCCTTTTCGTTTGCGGCGAAGATGGCGTGGCACAATCTTTTTCAGAAAAAGTGGAGATCGTTGCTCACGGTCTTGGCGACGGCGCTGTCCGTGATGGTGATATGTCTTGCGCAGGTTTTTTATGCAGCAGACACCGAGCGGAATATTGCGCGGTCAGCGGAAGATTTGGGGAAAGAGTATTTATCTCTACGTCTGATCGACGGAAAAGACAGTTACGGGTATCCGCAGTTTGTTCCGCACATCGACGAGCGGGCGTACGGGTATCTGCAAGAGCAGGGAGTTGCGCCTGTCCGCACGGTACATTTCAACAACGTGAGCGCGTTTGTTTTTCAAGATGAAAGGCAGATGCAGGCTTTCGGGGTGCAATTTTACGGAGAGACGACTTTGGGCGCGGAGGGGTATTATGCATCCGACCGTTACATAGACGAGGCGCTTTCGGAAGGTGCCTGGTTTGCGGAAGGGGCGCTTTCCTATGAAGAGATGGCGGGCAAAGAGCTGTTGCGGAAGATCGACATATCCTATCCATCGGAGGAAATTCCGGTGATGAGCCTGCGGATCGCGGGCGTGTTTAAGACTTCGTACACGTCGGACGGGGCGATCGGGGAGCGGATAAACGCGGAGATTTTCAGAGAAAACCTTTTTTGCAGCGAAACGTATTACCGAAATTTTGCAAAGACGGAGCGGGTCGGGACATACGGCGGCTGGAAGCTGACAGCGGAAGCGGAAACGTCGCAGAAAAGTTTTGAGGCAGATGCGTGGTTTTCGGACATTTCGGGTGTTTCGGAAGGCGGTTTGTACGCGCTTGGGGCGGACGGGTACCGCTATTTCACGTCAGAAACGATAGGGAAAGACGAAGTATTGCTTTCGCGTCGCATGTACAACGCGCTTTTCGGGCAGGAACTGCCGTCCTGGCCGCAGGTTATGGGCGCGTATGCGGAAGCATATACAAACGGAGGAATGTCGGGTTGGTACCTTGCGGACACGGTTCCCGAACATATCGGCGAGCGGGTGGATTTTACGGCGGAGCACGCACTGACGGGCGAAGAAGTCTTATTTTTGCAGGGCAAAAAGATCGCGGGCGTGGTGTTCGGTGAAGGTACTCCGAACCGTTACTGGGCGGAAGAGGGAATAAACGAAGCATATTTCGGCGCAGGGACCGTGAGCGGCGTTGTTTCCTACAAATATTCGCTGTACAGCAACACGTCGGGTCTGTATATCCGAACGCAGGGTGCGGCGCAGACGGAGCAAATACTGCGAACGCTGCGAACGGATTTTTCGATGGGAGTTGGAAACGATTACTCCGAAGAAGCGCCGTTTGATTTCGGGTTTTATTTCTATATGCAGGAAGGCTCGTTTGCGGAGATGCGCCGCGGTTTTTTGCTGATCTCTGCGGCAAGTTTTGTGATCGCGATGCTCTTGCTGGTCGCGCTCATTTCATTCGGGATATCCTCCCGAAAGAAAGAGATCGGCATACTGAAAGCGCTCGGCTGCGGGAACGGAGATATCCGCAAGATCTATGTGTTCGAAGCGTTTCTGATCGGCATGCTCACTTTGTTTTTAAGCCTGCCGGCAGTTTTTTTCTCGGTGGGCTGGGTCAACAGCGATATGTGCGGCAACGGACTGACGGGAATCACGTATATCATGACGGACGCTGTCACGTGGCTTTTGGCGGCGGGCATTTCAGTCGTCGCCGTCCTGCTCTTTGCATACATACCGCTGTGCAGAATTTCTCGCATGAAACCCGCCGATGCGATCCGCGGGCGCTGACGCACCCGTGCGGAAAAGAATAAAATTTCCGCCGCCCGCAAAGTGCTTTGCTGGCGGCAGAATGAAAATTTTAAGGACGTGGGGGCCAAAATTTGGCGCCCCTCCGTGGGTTTTTAATATTTTATTTTTTTAAATTTATTATATTT
>CATYEP010000091.1 GCA_958405585.1 uncultured Eubacteriales bacterium | reverse complement strand
TGCGGCAGCCGTCGCTATCGGCGTTATCGTAAGGAAAAAGCGCGGATAGGCTACGGGAAATAAGGACGGTTTGGCGGCATTTTATTGTTTGCATAAACCGGATCAAAAGCCTTTTATAAAGGTTATGGATTGAAAGCCTGAATTTTCGGAAAACAGAGCTTCTGCAGCTCCTTGATCCGATAATTCGGGCTTTTTGCTATGTTTTAGTATTGTTCCATGTTCGTTGGCGCTTTTCCTTTTCAGCGTATTTTTAACTGCTTTTTGCAGAGATTTTGTAGATGCTATTTACATTTGTCTAAAAATTTGTTATAATATTTTTACGGTTTTACGTTTTTTAATAAGAGGGAGTTGAGTATGTTTAATTCAAAAGATGTCGAAAAAGAATATGAATATAGTTATAGACAGGTTCAGGATATAGAAGATTATAAACATCCATTAATTAACTTTTCTGATGTTATTAAGGCTCATTATTTTTTAGCTGATTATTTTTTAGATATATCTTCAGATAGTATTGAGAAAATGAGTGTGGGAGTCAAATCGTATCATTTATTGGGTTCAGCTTTAAGCAGGCAAATTGTGAGTTATCAAGGAAGAATTAAGTATAGCAATCCTATTGACATATGTTCCACATTATTTTATGGGCTTGTTACTGATCACCCTTTTGTTGATGGTAATAAACGGACAGCTTTATTAGTATTGCTTTATCAATTACAGCTATATGGCTATTATCCCAATACTGAAATTAACAAATTTGAAAAATTAGTTATATCGGTGGCTGAGAGGTCTATTCAACAAAAATACCGTATGATATATAAAAAATTTAAGAAAGAGACAGATGTAGATGCAGAAGTTTTAACGATTTCTTATATTATCAAACGATTAACGGATAAAGTTGATAGGTCATTTCATCTAAATATAACAACAAAAGAATTTTGTGATACTTTAAAAAGTATTGGAGTAGATTTTACATTAGATAACAGTAAAATAAAATTTACTTTTACTAAAAAGAGATTTTGGAGCAAAACTAAACATGCATATTCTATTAAATTTTACGGATGGACAAGACCAGTAGAAGCGGGAATGGTACGAGATGTCTTTGACGCGCTTAATTTAACTGAAGATTATCCCTCATATAAAAGTCTTTTTAATGACAATAGAGAGCCTTTTTATAAATTAATAAAAGATTTTGAGGGCCCTTTAAAAAGATTGAAAGATAAATAATTCTAAAGCGAAAAAATTCATTATATTAGCCACCTTTGTTTTTCCTTTTATATTTATCCGCAACCAATAGGTTGCGGAATTTTGTTGACTAGTTGGCGACATATTTAATATGGTTATTAAGAAGTAATTCATTTAGGGTAAATCCTAAAATGATTTTGTATCAGCAGTGTTTCATAAGTCAAGAAAAAAACGACAAATTTTATTTGACAAAACTAATTTAATTAGTTATAATTATATATAAATTAGTATAAGGAGACTTATCAAATGCCGCGTTTGGGGCTTACGGCAGATACAATCATAGAAGCAGCTGCGCAAATGGCGAACGAAATCGGAATCGATAAAATCTCTATCAAGTTACTTGCGGAAAAATTCAATATCAAATCTCCGTCCTTTTACAATCATTTTACAAACTTGGACGAAATCAAAAACGGCGTTATGCTTTACGGTTGGAAACAGCTCGAAGAAAAGGCGTTGCGTACGGCCGTCGGTGTTTCGGGATATGATGCCGTGAAAGCGATTTGCTATGCTTTTTACGATTATGCCACAAGCAATCCGGGCATATTCGACGCCATGCTTTGGTACAACAATTTTCAGGACGAAAAGGCTCATAAAGCGACACAAAATATGTTCGATATGATTTATAAGATAACCGCGTCGCTGAACATATCCGAACAAAACAGCCGCCACCTTGTGCGTATGTTCCGTTCCTTTTTGGAAGGCTTCTGTCTGCTCGTCAATAAAAAGTCTTTCGGCAACCCGTTGCCTGTATCGGACACCTTTGCTCTTTCGGTCGATACCCTGATTGCCGGCATGAAATCTTTGGAAAATAAATAATGCAGGGAGCGAAACAGTATGATACAGAATTTAGGCGGCAGGATCGTAAATAATTGGCTGTATCGCTATGCGGACGGTTACATTCTGATAGACACCGGATACGAGAATGGCTACAAGCATTTTTGCAAACAACTCAAAAAGAAAGGCATTGCTCTGCGGGACATTCACTATTTGTTTCTGACGCACGCCCACGATGACCACGCGGGTTTTCTGAACGAGCTGCTGGCGGCTATACCGAATTTGACTGTAATCGTGGACGAGAAGGCACGCGATGTCTTGCGCAAGGGGCAGAACTCTTTTACGGGCGGCTGCACGGGTAGGCTGGCTCTGACTTTCTGCAAATTTATGGCTTTGCTCGGAAAGGGCAGGCATCTCTTTCCCCCTTTGAAGAAAGAGTATGAAAACAGGCTCATTCTGATTTCGGACGAGAACATCCATGATTTGGACGAAGTATTGGGCGGCAAAATAATACGCACGCCCGGTCATACTGCCGATTCTATGTCCCTGCTGCTGAACGACGGCACCCTGTTTTGCGGCGATGCCGCCATGAACGGTTTTCCGAGCGTAAACAACGTAACGATCTGGGCGGAAGATATGCGGGACTTTGCCCGCTCATGGGAGAAAATCATCGCTTTGAAGCCGAAGAAGATTTACCCCGGTCACGGCAAGCCGTTTCCCGTTTCCGCCTTGCAAAAGAATTTGGCAAAGTTAAACGAAGTCAAATTGCGTTAAAAGAATTTAAACAAAATCATTTCAATGGCGGAAGGTGAGGGATTCGTAAGGAGCGGCGAAAGCCGCGACGGAATAGCGATCGATGCACGTAGACCAAGGAAAAGAAGAGGAGCATTCTGCCGATCGCGTCACGTTATTTCGGCGATCCCTCGCCTGAAGCGTCAGGAAAAAAGGCAAAGCGTTCTTGCTTTGCCTTTTTCTGTGGCGGAAGGTGAGGGATTTGAACCCCCGGAGGCTTTCACCTCAACGGTTTTCAAGTTTTATTTTTTGTTTGTTGTCTTTCGTTTGTTATTGCTGTTTAACAGGCCGAATTATCGAAAAATCAGCGTTTTGACCGCTCTTCTATTCGATAATTCGGGCTTTTTGCTATGTTTTGGTATTGTTTCGCATTCGTTAGCGCTTTTAATTTTCAGTGCATTTTTAACTGCTTTTTGTAGAGGTTTTGTAGATTGCTTTGCCTGGATAAAGAAGTTTATCTGTTGTTTCATTTTATTCTTATTTCCAACAAACACACGTCACGGCGCTAAACAAATTTTCGCTTATCAAAGTAATCAAGAAAGCGTATAAGCATTGACGACATTGAAAATCTGTGCTATAATAGATACAAATAAGATTTTGAGGTCGTTTATGGATAAATATGTTCCGCCTTACGATATTACCGAAGAAATGTTGGAATTGACATCGGAAATCACGGAAGATTTGGGTAAACTCAGCAATGTAAACGATTTGGAAAAGTTGCCGCGTCTGCGCAGGGTAAATCGTATTAAATCCATTCAGTCATCTCTTGCCATTGAAAACAATACGCTCTCTTTGGAGCAGGTGACAGACGTAATCAACGGTAAGCGCGTTTTGGGACCACAGGATGATATCCTCGCCGTAAAAAATGCATTCGCAGTTTATAAGATATTGCCTGAACTCGATCCGTTTTCTCTGGATGATTTGAAAAAGGCGCACGGCGTGATGATGAACGGACTTGTCGAAGGAGCAGGTGAGTTACGTACAGGCTCCGTCGGTGTTATCAATGAACAAGGAAATGTCATTCATGTCGCGCCACCACACAATATGGTGAAAGTCTTGATGGAGCAACTGTTCGATTGGCTTAAAACAAGCAAGACGCAAATGCTCATTCGTTCGAGTATCTTCCACTACGAATTTGAGTTCATTCATCCTTTTATGGACGGAAACGGCAGAACAGGCAGACTTTGGCAGACAGCGTTGCTTGCAAGCTGGAAACCGATATTCGAGTGGATTCCCATCGAGAGTATCATCAAAGGCAATCAGGAAGAGTATTACCGTGCAATCAGACTTTCGACGGCGGAAGGCAAATCAAACCGCTTTATCCTGTTCATGCTCGGCGTTATCAAAAAAGCGGTATCAGAGCTTGCAAGGGATACGCACAACCATCAGAGCCATATCAGCAATCAAATCAGGGCGTTGATGTCCGTCATTGAAACTTATCCCATGTCTGCGGTGGAACTTATGGAAAAGCTTGGCTTAAAATCGCGTGTGACGTTCCGCAAAAATTATATACAGCCAGCGTTGGAGGCAGGGCTTATCGCTATGACAGACCCCGATACCCCGACCAATCGCAATCAAAGGTACTTTAAGATATAAACATAACAGTGCTAACCAATGCAAAATCGTAGGGAGAGTATTGTAAGGTTATTACGATGACTAACTTCCGATAATACAGAATTATGAGAAGGAAGCAAGGAGCAGCGAATATGTTACCCGAAGAAAAAGCAAGAATAAAAATCGATGAACAACTCACCTCCGCCGGTTGGGAGGTCGTCACGCGGTTTGAATATAATCGAAAGAATCCGTCGGCGATCGTGGAGGCTTCTATGTCCGGACGGAAAGAAAGCGATTATCTGCTTTTTATCGATAACAAAGCTATTGCCGTTGTGGAAGCAAAACGTGCTGAAAGGAATTTGGATGAAATCGTTGCACAACAGGCGGAGAATTACACTTTGAATCCGCAAAGCTGGTATGGGTTTTGGCTGAACGAAAATAAAGTCCCGCTTGTATATCTCGCAAATGGCGAAACAATACTTTTTAAGAATATGCTTTCTCCGGACAGCGAGTATCAGCAGATTGATAAAATGCACACGCCGAAAGAAATGTTGCGTATGATTGGTCAATCTTCAGAACTGGGTGCTTTGCCTGTTATTGAGAAAAATGGGTTGAGAGATTGCCAGTATCGTGCAGAGGTCAACTTGGAGGCTTCTTTCAAGGAGGGCAAAAAGAAAGCTCTTGCCGTACTTGCAACAGGCTCAGGCAAAACATATCTTGCTTGTCTTGCTTCCTATCGCTTCTTGGAATACACGCCTTCCACAAAAAGGATTCTGTTTTTAGCTGATAGAAACAATCTTGCCAACCAAGCAAAGACCGAATTTTGCTTATTCGATAGAACTGAAACAGGACAGCAACTTAAAGACTTATACGCTATAACACGATTGAAGAAAGAAGATGATATCAAAGGCGACATTGTAATTTCCACTATACAAAAACTTTATGCGGTTTTGACAGGACAAACGCTTTCTGACTGCGATGAGGATTCCGAAGATGAATTGGATCAGGCGGACAGAGAAAAACATAGTAAGGAGATTATCGCACTTGGAAACGACTTGAAACTGCCGCCCGATTATTTTCAGTTTATCATTGTTGACGAGTGTCATAGATCAATCTATGGCCGTTGGAGAGCCGTGCTTGACTACTTTAATAGTGCGCGTATTCTTGGTTTAACAGCAACGCCTACCGAAGAGGCCTATGCTTTTTTCGATAATAATGTAGTTGAGCATTATTCTTATGACGACTCCGTTGTTGACGGCGTTAATGTGCCTAAACGAATATATCGTATCGCAACAAAAAAGAGTATTCACGGCGGCGAAATCAATGAAGGCGACGAAATAACCGAGAAATCAAGACGTACCGGTGAAACTACGACATTTGAGTCGAACAAAGACATAGATTATTCGCCGAATGCGTTGGATCGGTCTATTGTAAACGTGAGCCAGATTGAGACCGTGTTGCGCGAATACCGTGATTCGATTTATACCCAAATGTACCCCGAACGTCTATCGGAGCATGAAATTGATAATTGGCTATACATTCCCAAGACTCTAATCTTCGCAAAAGACGACAATCATGCCGATCAAATTGTAAAGATTGCAAGAAAGGTATTTGGGGAAAGATTCGATAACGGCCAGATTCCGGAAAATTATGTGCGGAAAATAACTTACTCGGCGGGTGATTCCAATGCCCTCATAAGGGATTTCCGTGTTGAAAAAGATTTTCGAATAGCCGTTACTGTAACGCTTGTAGCTACCGGCACTGATATTCGACCTTTGGAAGTAGTATTTTTTATGCGCGACGTCAATTCCGAGGTGCTTTATACGCAGATGAAGGGGCGGGCTTGCAGGTGTATCAGCGACGATAAGTTGAAAGAAGTTACTCCGAACGCTCAAACGAAAGAATGCTATTACATAGTTGATGCCGTCGGTGTTACAGAGCATGAAAAAGACATCCCCCAAAGAGCTATCGGACAGGAAAGGACTTTGATTTTGGGGCATCTTTTAGAACGCTTGACGCATGGCGATGCGAGCGATGAAAATCTTAGATTGCTTCGGGATTATTGTGCTTCGATACATCGCAGATATGAAAACAATGCACTTCACGGGCATCACTTAAGTAAGTTCATTGAGGAGTTTGGTTTTGCTCCGCGTACCCTTGCGAATAACATCGAAAAGGCATTACAAAAGGGCTTGCCCGAATTTGTAGATGCATCCCATGATAATACAGAAAGAATGCTGCTGATTGAATGCCTGATAGATAATGTTTCGGCAAAGAAATATTTGCTTGAAATGCAGCGCGGTTATATTACGATAATCGACGATCAGGACGAAGTGCTTTATTCTGATTTTTCAAAGGAAACCGCTTTGGATTTCAAGGAGGCTTTCGAAAAGTATTTGAATGAAAATAAGGACAGGATAGAGGCGCTGCGTATCATTTACAATTCGGAAGATACTGTTATAACGCATTCTATGCTCGTAGATCTGAGGGATAAGCTGCTTTCCGAAAATCATTCTTATACACCGTACAATATTTGGAGAAATTATAAACTCCTCGATGAAAATGGTCGTGTCGATGAATTTGATATGAAGCAAAATATCAGAGCATTGACGCATTTAATTCAAATTGTGAGGTTCGCCTACCGAAAAACGGCAAGACTTACAAGTCTGTTTTCAGGATATGTGCAGCGTTTTAACCTTTATTGCGGACAGGCACAAAGGCAGTTGACCGACGAGCAAAAAACAGTAATGCGTGAAATTGCCGACTTTGTTGTGAGCGAAGGCGCTATTACTATCGGTGAACTCAACGAATATTACCCCGACTTGTGGCGGCGAGGTATCACTTCGTTCGGCGGAAAGGCACTCAATCAGGAAATGCAAACTCTTTCTAACTTTATCTTAAAGGCGGCATAATATGGAAAACGAAAA
>CATYEP010000090.1 GCA_958405585.1 uncultured Eubacteriales bacterium | reverse complement strand
GCGCGCCGTAGATATCCACTTCGCAGGATACGGGGATCCCTCTGCCCGTCAGTCTGCTGTTCACATAGCAGGGAACGAACCCGAACTGTGTCTGAAACGCAGGCCAGCATTTGCCCGCGATCGCTACATATTCGCGGCTCCCCTTATGCGCTTCCACCCAGTCCAGAAGCGTGAGTTCGTACTGCGCGAGCTTGGAAAGAATTTCGGGCTTTTTGTTGCCCTTGCCGAGCTCCTCTTCCATATCCTTGACAACTTCTGGAATGCGCTTATCGCCGTCGTGTTTATGGAAGGATTCAAACAGGTCAAGCTCAGAATTTTCTTCGATTTCCACTCCCAAATTATATAACTGCTGGATGGGCGCGTTGCACGCGAGGAAATTCATGGGGCGAGGCCCGAAAGAAATGATCTTCAGGTGTTTTAATGCATACACGGCACGGGCGATGGGCAAAAATTCATGGAGCATATCCGCACACTCTTCCGCATCGCCTACGGGATATTCGGGAATATATGCCTTCACACCGCGAAGTTTTAAGTTATACGACGCATTGAGCATACCGCAGAACGCATCGCCGCGCGAAGAGGCGAGCGTGGGAATATCTTCCTCCGCCGCGGCAAAAAACATTACCGCTCCGCCAACTTCTGCCGTAAACTCTTTTGCGAGCATGGTTTCGGAAATTTCAGGCCCGAAGTTTCCGAGATACACCGCCAAAGCATTGCAACCGGCCTTTTTCACGTCGGCAAGAGCCTGCTTCATATGGATTTCGCTCTCTACGATGCAAACGGGGCATTCATAGATCCCCTCTTTGCCGTACTTCTTTTCATACGCCGCAACCAGCGCTTTGCGCCTGTTTACGGACAGACTTTCAGGGAAACAGTCGCGCGATACCGCCACAACACCAATTTTCATTTTGGGAATATTCAACATTTTGACCCTCCTTTTTTATCTCTGAACTCTGCCGTTTTCACCGCTTCTCATCAAGCGCTGTATTTCATCTACGGAAACAATATTAAAATCGCCTTCCACCGAATGTTTCAACACACTTGCCGCCACTGCAAAACCAATCGAATCGGAAAGCGTGTATTTTTGGCTCAGCGCATAGATCATTCCCGCCGCAAACGCATCTCCGCCGCCTACCCGATCGACCATATCCATCGTATATTCGCGCGAATGCGCAAATTCCTTTCCGTCATAAATAAGGCCGAAAATTTTATTGCGATTGGCATTGATCGTGCGCCGCTCCGTAAATGCAAGCACTTTAAAATTAAATTTTTTCAGAAGTTTTTCCGCCGTCTCCCGACTGCGTCCCGCACTCTCGGGCAAATCGGATTCTATGGAAAATACTTCTTCCGCCTGGCTTTCATTGGCAATGCACACGTCCGACATCTCCAAAAGCGGAGCCATCACCGCCGCCGCCTTCTCTTTCGACCAGAGTTTACTGCGGTAGTTCAGATCACAGGAGATCGTGACTCCTTTCTTTTTTGCGATCCTGCACGCCGTATGCAACACTTCCGTTAACTTATCACCGAGCGCCGCCGTGATCCCCGTAAAATGAAACCAATCCGCGCCGTCCAGTATCTTTTCAAAATCGTAATCGTCCGCTTCCGACAAAGCAAACGCCGAGCCCGCCCGATCGTAAATCACGTTCGAAGGACGCTGCGATGCGCCTTTTTCCATAAAATAAATACCGAGCCTATCACCGCCGAAAACGATTTTTGACGTATCCACTCCCCATTTTTGCAGGTTCACTCTGCATGCTTTTGCCAAATCGTTTTGCGGAAGACGGGTCACATATACAGAATCGCAGCCGAATTGCGCAAGCGATACCGCCACATTCGCCTCCGCCCCACCGTATACCGCTTCAAAATAATCAGCCTGCACCAGTCTTTTATATCCGCACGGACTCAGCCGCAACATGATCTCCCCAAATGTAACTGCCTTCATCTCATCTTTCCCGCCTTTTCCATACATTCACGCGTTTTCCGTACGATCTCTTCTCTGTTTCCCTGCATCATCCAGCTCCCGCCTACGGCAAGAATCTTTTCAAATGCCAAGTACTCTTCCATATTCTCCGCATTCACGCCGCCCGTCGGAATAAACCGCACCTGCGGAAACACCGCCGATAACGCTTTGATCGCCTTAATCCCGCCGTATATATTCGCAGGGAAAAATTTCAAAACGGTAAGCCCGCAATCCAAAGCCTGCATGATCTCCGTCGGCGTCACGCATCCCGGCAGATACGGAACCCCTTTTTCCTCACAAACTTTCCATACACTCTCCGAAAAACCAGGGCCGACAATAAATTTTGCACCGCTCTTTACCGCTTGACGTACCTGCACTTCGTTCAGAACCGTGCCTGCTCCGACCCAGAAATCAGGATATTTTTCCGCCGCCATACGCAGCGCTTCCTGCGCACATTCCGTACGGAAAGTTATTTCCGCAAATTTCAGCCCCCCTTCTTTCAGCGCGTCCATGGTCGGAACCACTTCTTCCATGCCGTGAAACACGATGACAGGAATCACTTTAACTTTCTTCGCTTCCTCAAAAAACTCATTCATGACTTTCAATCTTTATAAGATTCTCCCGTATTAATCGGATCTTGTCCGCCTGCGCGTTCTCCGGAATAAAATCCGACGAAATATCTTCGCCAAAAAATCTGACAAAAAATACTGCAGCTGCATATCTTCCGTATTCTGTACTCAAATGATATGTATCCCGACACAAACTGCCGTCACGAAAGGCTTTCAGTCGCCGCAATTTTTGAATAAATTCCCCCGTGCGTATCAGCGGCATTTCGTTTTCTTCAGCGACCCGCTCACAGGCCCGACGGATCTGCCGCATCATTTCAGACGAATCATTCCCATATAAATAAAACTTTTCGTGCGGTGAACCTTTTTCATACGACCACGTTTCATTGAAAATTAATTTTACCTGCGGACACACTCCTTTTATATATTGAATGATTTCGGTCATATAAGGATAATAGGAATCATATTTTCCAGCCAGAAAACTTGCCTGCTGCAAAACAATATAATCCCATTTTTCATACTCAAAAGCCGCATTCGCACTGACAGTCTTGTCTCCGATCATAACGGCATCTTTCTGATATTGATATACTTCCGATCTCTTTTTAATAAATTCACAATGCTGCTCTAAACTGCACGCCGGTACATATAAATTTCGGACAAACAATCTTGGCGTTATGCTTTCCATATATGCAGTACAGTCTTCGCCAAAACTGTTTGCCAAAACAAGAATTTTTTGCACACTCTCTCCCTCGCAAATCTTTTATTAAAGCTGTCTGTAATTTTTTCTTTTAAAAACTTCACTTATGGCGCGTTTGCCATTACAATCTATTATACAACAATTTCCGCTTTTGTCAAGATTCTTGCAAAAATCGCATTCCCTCTCTTTTTCGTTCTGTTCCTTATCTTTCGCCACCGCAGTGCTTCCGATTTTTCCGCACAAAACTTTTCCTGTGCCACCACAAAAAAAGTCATCGCAACAGAAAATTTTTACAAAAAAATCTGCAAGTTCCAAAAATCCTAATTGCAAAATCGAAAAAGTCGCCGAACTTTCAGGCATCAGCCGTTCGCAGCTCTTCAGGCTTTTCAAAGCTAAATTTGACATCATCCCGAAATAATATATTGAAAATTTACGCCTTTCTATCGTCAAATAACTCCTGCGCAAATATACACTGACATATCCGAAGTCGCTTTTGCAAGCGGTTATTCCGATCCTCTGCATTTTTCCGTGAAATTCAAAAAACGTATCGGCATTTCTCCGAAATTTAACGTTCGCAGCATCTCTTCCTCCGTCCCCACAACTCCGATTCATTCCCACCCGACCAAGAAAAATTTCCCGATTTCTATTATTATATAATTTTGTAATCAATTCAATATTTATACTTTACGGTCTTTCTCTGATAAAAGAGACGCGGAAAAATCTTTCCGCGTCTCTTTTTCACCGTTTATTTCCTCGATTCATTCTTTCGCCTTATGACAATAATCATAATACCAACAGTCATAAGGCTCCTTACATTGCTCTCCCGGTTCCTGAAATACTTCCTCTTTCTGAAATTTGATCTTGCCCAATCGCCAGATATTATCATTTACCGTTTCTGAATATTCCTTTGCACGCGCACTCACATCTTCGATGACAAAAGGATTTTCCGCTTCCGCTCCATGGTAGATTATACAGCATTTTTTCAATCGTATTCCGCAACGAATGAGAATATATCTTTGAAAACCAACGTCCTTGATAAATTGTTCGCTCACTTCACCGCTGTTTTTCACTTCGTATAATTCATAGCCACCTTCAACCTTGCGCAAGATATCGACGGCACAATAATTTCCGTAGTATCGGAATGCTGCTTCACATATGACTAAAGTCCCCTCTCTCAGACATTCCTGCGTTTTCTCCAGCATCTTCGCAAAATCCAGCTTTCCGTTTTCTTTATATGCCGTTGTCTCCACATATTCGCCGAATAACCCCATCGCCGCATCCCCAAAGGCATTCCCAGCATCAAGCCGTTCCTGCACATGCGGCGGTATTATCCGCTCTTCCGGCCGGTGCCGATCCAGCCATAACATCCTCGGACACTGCATTCCCCGCATATAATCTGTTTTCGTAATTCCCATAAACATCTCTCCCGCTATTAAAAGCTGACGATATTATATATCTATCTGCAAATAATTGTCAAATACTCTTTTCCCTTTATTTATACACACTTCCTTTTAACAAAATCAAAAGACAAATATACTTGATACTATAAAATAATTAAAAAAAATTGTTTTTATTGTGAAAAATCAGTTGTCATTTTTTTTTTAATATGGTATAATTATAAAGCTGAGTTCGTGAGAGCAATAATTGAATTGCTTTGCATCAGCAAAAAATCCGCAGTAATGCGGTTTATATAGATGGCCCCGTGGTCAAGCGGTCAAGACATCGCCCTTTCACGGCGGTAACACGAGTTCGATTCTCGTCGGGGTCACCAAGAAAAAAGAGAGGTTATTTGACCTCTCTTTTTTCTTGGTGATATCATGAGAGAATGAACTGCATACAAACTCAAAATCCTTTCTCAATCCCATGAACTCATAAGCCTGCAATTTGCGCACCCCATGTCTTACTAAATTAATTTTCGCAAATTCCCGTCGGGATCACCAAGTGATTCCTCTCGCACTTAGCAAGATGTTATTGTTTTTAAGCATCCCCCCCCTTGACCGATGACGTCACACAAACACATTTTATTAAATTGACCCGCCGATTATAGATTGTCAGCCAACTACATGCAAAAGAGACTCCTGAGTCAACAATAAAAATGAGGTCTTTTCTCTGTTTTCAAACAGAGAAAAGACCTCATTGCTTTTTGTTTTAATGCTCCTGACTATCAGTGTGTGAACAGGAACGTGAACAGGAATACCAACGAAAGAATTGCCGTAACAGGGCTGATATCCTTAACTTTGCCCGTGCAAAGTTTGATGATCGTATAGGAAAGGAATCCTGCCGCAATACCATACGAAATGGAATAAGTAAAGCTCATAATCGAAATGGTCAGGAACGCAGGAACTGCCGCTGCCGGATCTTTCCAGTCGATATCCGTTACGTTTCTCATCATCAAAACGCCGACATACATCAAGGCACCTGCCGTAGCACAGGAAGGAACCAAAGCCGCGATCGGGCTGAGGAACATAGCAATCGCAAACAAAACTGCAACGACCAAAGACGTGAATCCCGTTCTGCCGCCTTCCGCAACACCTGCCGAAGATTCAACAAACGTCGTAACCGTGGAAGTACCCAAAATCGCACCCGTGCAGGTTGCAATCGAATCACACAAGAGCGCACGCTGAATATTTTTCACTTCGCCGCTATCGTCGATGAGACCGCTTTCTTTGCCCGCCGCCTGGCACGTTCCCATCAATGTTCCGATCGTATCGAACATGTCAACCATCGCAAACGCAACCAGCGCCGCAATGAAATCAAAGATCATATCTGCTTCAATGCCCTTGAATCCGTTGATGAAGACCTGCCCTACAGACTCCTTGCCGAAGCTGACAAATGCATTCAAAGGATTCGAGAACGTAATACTGTCAAATACCGCCTGACAGGAAGCCGATCCGACCGCCACACCGATCCCGCAGAAAATATAATACAGAACTGCACTGCCTATAATACCCAAAACCATAGCCCCTTTCACATTTAGCTTGGAGAAAACGGCAATCATAAGCAGGGAAATAATTGACACAGCCGCAGCGATCATTGCAGCTCCCGAAGTAGTAAATGTCAGAAGGTTAAAAGAAACCATCGTAACTTTCGTGCTGCTATTCAACGCAACAAGGCCTGCATTCTGCATACCGACAAAAGCGATAAACAGACCGATACCGGCAGGAATCGCAATGCGGATTGCCTGCGGAACTGAACGCACGATCGTTTTACGAGCACCGACAATCGTCAAGAGAAGGAACAATACACCCGAGCAAAGCACGATCAAAAGTGCATTCGCATAAGAATACCCTAATCCGCCTACATCAGTCGGCAAGCACAAAGTATAAACAAAGAAAGCATTTAATCCCATCCCCGAAGCTTGCGCAAACGGCAACTTCGCAAGAAATGCCATCAAAAGCGTACCAACAATCGCCGCAAGTGCAGTAACAATGTACATAGCTCCAAACGAAACTCCTGCCGCCTGGAACATATTGGCATTGACCATGAGGATGTAAACCATCGTCATGAACGTCGTCAAACCGGCGAGCATTTCCGTCTTGAAGCTGGACTTCATCTTCGTGATCCCGAAGTAGTTGTCCATTTTGCCCAGGAAGCCCGTGTACTTGGTCTGCGCTACCGCTTCGCCCCCGATCGGCTCCTGCTCGATCTTCGGCTCTTCGGTGTTCTGATTTTCAACCATCTGAAACCTCCAAAAAGTGAAAATATTGTATATGTCGCGCTCCGCGCGAAATATCCTCTCAAAAAACCCCGTCCATTTTCCTTTTTCAAAAGGAAAATGGACAAGGCGCCTTGTCCACATAAATTTATCTTTATTTTATCACAAGTCTTTAACAAACGCAAACAGATGAATCCGATTTTTTAATATTTTCAAAAAAAATGTCATAAATTTGTGTTACAGATCATAGAATGCGCCTATTCTCCAAAAATTTGCAAAAAAATGAGGAGCGCATTGACTTCCGTCAAGGCGCTCCTCATTTTTTAATTCTTCATTAAAATAACTTTTTATAAATTTGATAATGCGGATCGGCAGAATGCAAAACACCTGTCAGCTCCTTTTTGAAAAGTCTGCGCCGTAATTTTACCTTAAAAGCGCTGGCCGAAAAAACATTCAAACGCTTTCCTCGCCAGAAACTTTTACATCGTATTTGCCGAATTCAATGCGCGTACGGAAAGAATTCAGCACAGCCAACATCATGACCCCGACATCC
>CATYEP010000089.1 GCA_958405585.1 uncultured Eubacteriales bacterium | reverse complement strand
AACCTTGCCCTTTAGGGCTTTCTAAAGCCCCCACTTTAGTGGGGGATATTTACTTAGTAAAATCTCACATTCCGCGGTCGGCAAAGGGCTTTAGCGATGTTCAAAGAAGAAAAAACGATGTAAGAGTTTATGAATTTCTTGCCGGAGGTTTACAATTCAAAAAGTGTATGGTATAATGAAGAGGAATAGAACGGCAGGAGGAATGAACATGATCGAAAAACTGATCGATGCCGCCATCGGGAACAAGAAGGCGGAGATCGTCTTGAAGAACGGAAGTTTTGTCAACGTTTTTACGGGGGAGATTGTCCGTGCGGACATAGCGATCCAAGACGGGAAGATCGTGGGATTCGGCGAATATGAAGGTGAGACGGAATACGATATAACGGGGAAGGTCGCGGTACCCGGCTTGATCGATGCGCACGTGCATATTGAAAGTTCGCAGCTTTCTCCCGAAGAATTTGCGAAGATGGTATTGCCGCGCGGTACGGTGACCGTAATTGCTGACCCGCATGAAATTACAAACGTATGCGGCATAGCGGGGGCAAAATACATAGCGGATGCGGCTGCCCGTACTCCGTTGGAAGTGAAAGTAATGTTGCCTTCTTGCGTGCCTGCTACAGCATTTGAAACGAGCGGAGCGATCCTGACGGGTGCGGATACGGAGAAATATATACGGGAACCGTTTATTCACGGGTTGGGCGAATTCATGAATTATCCGGGCGTGATCTATAAGGATCCGGAGTGCATGAAGAAACTGGAGGCGGCAAGGTCGGCAAACCGTGTGATCGACGGTCATGCGCCGTCGACGAGCGGCAAGGGATTGAATGCCTATATCAGTGCAGGGATCAGTACCGATCATGAATGTATCGGGCCGGAAGAAGCGGCGGAAAAGGTATCCAAGGGAATGTATGTACACTTGCGTGCAGGTTCAGCAACGCGCAATGTAGCGACGAATTGCAAAGCGGTGACTGCGGCGAATCTGCGTCGTTTTATGATGTGTACGGATGACCGTCATGCGGCGGATATCAAAGACAAAGGTCATCTGGACAATGCTTTGCGCATAGCGGTGAAAGCGGGGATGGATCCTGTGTGGGCGGTCACGGCGGCTACATTGAATACGGCGGAATGCTATCGTTTGTACGGTAAAGGTGCGATTGCTCCCGGATATGATGCCGATATTGCCATATTTGATGATTTGACGAATTTTAAATGTGCGTATACTTTTAAAAACGGAAAATTGGTGGCAAAAGATGGTGAAGCACTGTTTGATGCCGGAGAAAAGTTTTTGCCGGATGCCGTCAAGAATACCGTGCATATCGGACAAGTTTCGGCAGATTCATTCAAACTCGGCTTGAAAGGGAAAAAAGCGAACGTAATACGCCTTATCAGCAACAATGTTGTGACCGAGCGCGTAGTGCGTGAAGTGGAGAGCAAGGACGGAGATGTTGTTCTGAAGGGTACAGATCTGTTGAAAATGGCGGTCGTGGAGCGTCATCATAAGACGGGAAATATCGGGATCGGATTGCTGGAAGGATACGGCTTGAAAAACGGTGCGATCGCGCTTACGATCGCGCATGATTCGCACAACATTATGGTGCTGGGCGACAACAATGCGGACATGGCTTCTGCCGTGGAGGAGATCCGCAGAATTGGCGGCGGCATGGTGACGGTGCAGGGTAAAGAGATCCACTCTCTGCCTTTGGACATTGCAGGGCTTATGAGTTCGTTGCCTGCGGAAGAATACATCCGCCGTTCGGAAGAGCTGTTGGAGATCGCGTACGGAATGGGTATTTTACGTGAATTTGAAGCGTTTATGAGTTTATCGTTTTTAGGGCTTCTCGTGATTCCCGACATCAAACTTTCGGACAAAGGATTGTTTGACGTTACGAAATTTTCGTTTATGAGCATCGATGCGGAATGAGGCTGTTCAAGAATTAAATATCGGATGATCGCGGTATAACGATAAGAATTGTAAAGCCCGTCGGCGCAAAATTTGCGCCGACGGGCTTTTAAAAAAGTAACCCGAAAGGGGTGTCCGCGCAGCTGTTCTTGCGCGGGCACCCCTTTCAATAAAAACGTGGGGATGAAGGTTCAAAAATAGAGTTTAGGGGAATAAAACAGACTACTTACGGGGCGTGTGAGGGGGCTTATCGGGGCGAGAGCGGTTTTTACAAAGAGCGCTATTTTTCGAGGAAAAACAGCAGAATTTTCGGCATGCGGTGTGATAAAATGAATGCTGAAATAAAAGTGGCGGAGAAGAAGGAAGGTGGCGCGGAAAATCGTGATCACGTCGGGCAAAGGCGGCGTGGGGAAAACGGCGGTATCGGTCAATCTCGGGATGCGTCTTTCGGAGATGGGGGAACGGGTGATTCTGGCTGATACCGATTTCGGTCTCAATAACATAGATGTAGTCTGCGGAGTGGAAGAGTCTGTGACGTACGATATCGTGGACGTGATCGAAGGCAGATGCCGTGCTACGCAGGCGCTGTTGCGTCATCCGGAATTTCCGAATCTGTTTCTGATGGCGTCCAATCATACAGACCCGAATAAATACATATCGCCGCAGGCGGTGCGGCTGGTGCTGGATTCTCTGGCTCCTCGTTATGATTATATTTTGATCGATTGTCCTGCGGGGATCGGCAGCGGATTTCATCGCGCGGTTGCGGCTGCGAACGAGGCGCTCGTCGTTACCACGCCGCACGTATCGTCCTTGCGGGACGCTGACAAAGTCATATCCGTTCTGAAAAGTTATCGCCTGAAAAGCGTGGATCTTGTAGTAAATATGGTGCGCGGCGATCTTGTAGCGGACGGAGAAATTTTGTCGCCCGGAGAAATAGCGGAAATCCTGAAAATTCCGTTGATCGGAATTATCCCGCAGGAAGACGGAGTGTTTTTGGGAGAACGGCAGGGAAGCGCGCAGAAAGCATTTAAAATGCTGGCGGCGAATCTTCAGAAAGGGACGCGCAAACTGTACAATGCAACGGGAAAATACAACGGTTTTTTCGGCAGTATCCGCCGTTCATTGAAGAAAAGCCTGTAAGGGTAAGACGTTGCAACGGTATGCTTTTTCGCGGTATACATTAAAGGTTCAAAAGAATTTGTAAAAATTTTCAGAATACGTTCTTTTCAATTCCGTACAAATGCAGGGCATGACCTTGTGTCAGAAGAAAAATGAAATTGACGATAAAGTCCAGAACGACGAGGACGGTCAGGATCCAGACAATTTTTTGTTTAACACGGGCAGGTACACGGTCGGCGAGCGTATAGAGCGGTTTCCAAAGCAGAGACATCCCGACGGTCAAAAGCATTCCCCAAAGCAAAGTCTGGCTTACGCAGATACTTCCGCAAAGCTGGAAGGTATGGTAACCGTAATCCCAGAGCGGGTTGTTCAGTCCTCTGGAAAATACAACGCCGACAAAAAGTTCCAAAGCGGTCGGCGGAATCATGACAAGCAGAAAGTAGAGAAGATACAAGAGAATATTCAGACAGACCCGGCGTTCGGCGGGGAGAACGGCGGTACGTTGGAACAGGGATCTCAGTCGGCCGTCCTGCGGAGTTCCGAATAGCGCATAAGTCAGGATGACCGTGCTTCCGTAGATGGTGCAGAGGGGGAGCGTGAGAAATCCCCGGTCGAGGATGCGTCCCCACATATTCAGAAAGAGAATTGTTTCTCCGCACCAGCCGAAAAAGGAAAGCAGATAAAACAGCAGTGCCAGGTTGTAAGCGGATTCCATCCGCGCAGAAATGGCTTTCATATGCTGAAGTTTGTGCAAAACAGAATGTTTTATAGCCGACAGGAGGAAATTATGAGAAGACTAAGGGATCATGCGTTAAGGACGCGGCTTGTCCTGGAACGCGAAACACAGCCTTTGACCGAGGAATGCCGAGAAGTCATAGCGCAAGATCTGGCAAGGACACTCGGCGAATATTTTGAACTTGCGGGGGACGTCCGTCTCAAAGTGACGCGCGGCGAAACGATCACGATTTCCATAGAGGCGCATGCGTTCAGCGTTCTTCCGTTCGGAGTGGTACGGGGCGGAGGATTATGATCGGGGGATTTTTTCATCGATCGCCGTCGATTCGGTAAAAAGAAAAAATTCTACATATTGAATCAAAATTTGTGCAAAATATACAAGATATAGTGTTTTTATTAAAACTGTTGCAAAAGCGGCAGTTTTTTTTGTTAAACGTGATATAATAATGAAGAATTCAAAAAAGAAGGGGTTTAGTGTAATGCAGGTAATCAAAAGAGACGGTGCCGTTGCAGAATACGACAGGGCAAAAATAGCGATTGCGATCGGCAAAGCGAATGCGGAGATGTCTTCGGCGTCGCAGAGAGCGACGGGTGAAGAGATCGAGGAGATCCTTGAAAGCATCGAAAGCAAAAAGAAAAAGAGGATGCTGGTTGAGGACATTCAGGATCTGATCGAAGAGAAGCTGATGGAGCAGGGGCATTACGAACTTGCGAAAACCTATATAATTTATCGCTACAATCGTGCATTGGTGCGCAAAGCGAACACGACGGACGAAGCGATCTTGAGTCTGATCCATAATTCGAACAAGGATGTAATGGAAGAAAATTCCAACAAGAACGCATTGGCTGCGGCGACGCAGCGCGATCTGATCGCGGGGGAAGTTTCGAAAGACCTTACGCGCCGCATTTTATTACCGGAGAAGATTTCGAAGGCGCATGATGAAGGGATCCTGCATTTCCATGATGCCGACTATTTTATCCAGCCGATTTTCAACTGCTGTCTGATCAATATCGGGGATATGCTGGACAACGGCACGGTGATGAACGGAAAACTGATCGAAAGTCCGAAAAGTTTTCAGGTTGCGTGTACTGTTGTGACGCAGATCATTGCGGCGGTAGCGTGTTCGCAGTACGGCGGGCAGTCGGTGGATATACGGCATTTAGGTAAATATCTGCGCAAGAGCCGTGAAAAATTCGAAAAGCATTTCCGTGAAGCCTGCCCCGAACTGGGCGATGCCGAGATCAAAAAGCTGGTGGAGGATCGGATCCAGGATGAGTTGCGCAGCGGCGTACAGACGATCCAGTATCAGATCAATACGCTGATGACGACGAACGGACAGTCTCCGTTTGTGACGCTGTTCTTATATTTGGATAAAGACGACGAATATCTGGAAGAGAATGCCCAGATCATCATGGAGATCCTGCGGCAGCGTTATGAAGGGATCAAGAATGAGAAGGGTGTGTATGTGACGCCCGCGTTCCCGAAGCTCGTGTATGTTCTGGACGAGATCAACTGTCTTAAAGGCGGAAAATACGATTATATCACGGAATTTGCGGTAAAATGTTCATCCAAACGGCTGTATCCTGATTATATTTCCGCAAAGAAAATGCGTGAAATTTATGAAGGCAACGTATTCAGCCCGATGGGATGCCGTTCTTTTCTTTCGCCTTGGAAGGATGAAAACGGAAATTATAAATTTGAAGGCAGATTCAATCAGGGAGTTGTTTCCATCAATCTTCCGCAGATCGGAATCCTGGCGAAGGGCGACGAGAAGAAATTTTGGAAGCTTTTTGACGAAAGGCTGGAACTTTGCCGTGAAGCGCTGATGGTTCGCCACCATGCTTTGCTGGGAACGAAGTCGGATGTCAGCCCGATCCATTGGCAGTACGGAGCGATCGCGCGCCTGGAAAAGGGAGAAGTGATCGACAAACTTCTCTTCAACGGCTACAGTACTTTGTCGCTCGGGTATATAGGGCTGTACGAAGTGACGAAGCTGATGAAGGGTGTTTCGCAGACGGAGCCGGAAGGAGAAGAGTTTGCTGTGCGTGTCATGCAGCATATGCGTGACAAGACGGACGAATGGAAGAAAGAGACGGGGCTCGGCTTTGCTTTGTATGGTACGCCGGCGGAATCGTTGTGCTATCGGTTTGCGCGCATTGATAAAGAGAGATTCGGGACGATCGAAGACGTTACGGACAAAGGGTATTACACGAATTCATACCATGTGGACGTGCGCGAGCATATCGACGCATTTTCCAAATTCTCTTTTGAAGCGCAATTCCAGAAGATCTCTTCGGGCGGATGTATATCGTATGTGGAAATACCCAACATGCAGAACAATCTGGAAGCGATGCAGGAGATTGTGCGGTTTATTTACGATAACATTCAGTACGCGGAGTTCAATACAAAGAGCGATTATTGTCACGTGTGCGGGTATGACGGTGAGATCATCATCAATGACGACAATGAATGGGAATGCCCGAATTGTCATAACAAGGATCATAAAAAGATGAACGTAACGCGCCGTACCTGCGGATATTTGGGCGAAAATTTCTGGAATCTTGGCAAGACGAAAGAGATCAAAGCGCGCGTGCTTCATTTGTAAAAACGAGCGTGCAGCATTTGCGCGGAAGGCGCAGACGCTGCACAAGAACTTTTTCTGCATAAGGTCGGGGAAAGGAGGCCGGGACAGGAAGAATGAATTACGCGAACATTAAAAAGCATGACGTGGCGAACGGCGTTGGGGTTCGGGTTTCTTTGTTTGTGAGCGGTTGTACGCACAGGTGCAAAGGGTGTTTTAATGCGGAGGCGTGGGATTTCGCATACGGCAAGCCTTACACAGAAGAGACGGAAAAGGAAATCCTGCAGGCGCTTTCGCACGATTACATAGCGGGGTTATCGCTTTTGGGCGGCGAACCTTTTGAACCGTGCAATCAACGGATATTGGTGACGCTTTTGCACAAATTTCGTGATACGTATCCTCAAAAAACGGTTTGGTGCTACAGCGGATACACGTTGGATCGTGATCTTGTTGCAGGCGGAAAGGCGCATTGTGAAGTGACGGACGAGATGCTGTCGATGCTCGATATACTGGTGGACGGGGAGTTTGTGGAAAGCCTGAAAGATCTGAAACTTCGGTTTCGCGGATCTTCGAACCAGCGGATCATAGACGTAAAGAGGACATTGCAGGACAAGCAGATACGTTTATGGAAAGACGGAAATTATGATTTAAAATAAAAAGGGGGAAATCCTGGTGACAAAAATCAGATTGAAAGTAAAGAAGCTGCTGCCGGAGGCGAAATTGCCTGTATACGGCAGTGAGAATGCTGCGGGGGCGGACTTGTATGCGCTGTGCGAGCATGCGATACGGATTGCGCCGCATGAAACTGCGATCGTTCATACAGGACTTGCTGCGGAGATTCCGGAAGGGTATGTCGGATTGATTTACGCGAGGAGCGGGCTGGCGACCAAGAAAGGATTGGCGCCTGCGAATAAAGTGGGTGTCATCGACAGCGATTATCGCGGCGAGATCCGCATTGCGCTGCAGAATCACAGCCGTTATGAGCAGAGCATCGAGCCGTTCGAAAGGGTGGCGCAGCTTGTGATCATGCCCTATGTGTTTGCGCAGTTTGAAGAAACGGACGAGCTTTCCGATACGGTTCGCGGGGAAGGCGGATTCGGATC
>CATYEP010000088.1 GCA_958405585.1 uncultured Eubacteriales bacterium | reverse complement strand
TACAAGTGCACTTTGCAGACGGATACGGAAGTGATCACGTATATTATAGATTACCTTGTCCGTAAGCGCGGTCTGACTCTGAAAGAGACGGCGCATGTGATCGCCGCGTCTTTCTGGTCGACCATACAGGATAAGGATGAGACGGCACGCGAGCAGGAAACTTTGCTGCGGCGGATGTTCCCGTCGCTTCTGATCACGGGGCCTTTTTCCATCATACTCGGGTATACGGACGGATTGATGACGCTGGGCGATCGATTAAAGCTGCGGTCTTTGGTTTGTGCGGAAAAGGGAGATATCGCGTACATGGCGAGTGAGGAGAGCGCGATCCGCAAGATCCAGCCGAACCCGGACAAAGTATATTCTCCGGCGGGCGGAGAGCCGGTCATTTACGAACTGTACGATAAGGAGAGTGTGCAATGAATATTTACATACAGCCGGAATACGATGTCATACGGGACAGGGATCGTTGCATTGCCTGCCGCGTATGCGAGCGGCAGTGCGCGAATCTTGTGCATTCTTTTGATGCGGAAACGGGCAAGATGCAGGCGGACAGTTCGCTGTGCGTGAATTGCCATCGCTGTGTCTGCGTATGCCCGACGCATGCTTTGAAAATTGTCAAATCGGACGATACCTATAAAATCAACGGAAACTGGGATAATCAGACGATCAACGAAGTTTACCGTCAGGCGAACAGCGGCGGCGTGCTTCTCTCGTCGATGGGAAATCCGAAAGATTATCCTGTTTTCTGGGATAAAATGCTGATCAATGCGTCGCAGGTCACCAACCCGCCCATCGATCCTCTGCGCGAGCCGATGGAAACGCAACTGTGGCTTGGTAAGCGTACGGCGAAGATCGAGCGCGACAAAAAGGGCAGACTGAAAAATACGTTGGCGCCGCAGCTGAAACTCAAAGTTCCGATCATGTTCTCGGCAATGAGTTACGGTTCGATCAGCTATAACGCGCACGAATCATTGGCGCGGGCGGCGGAGGAGCTCGGCACCTATTACAATACGGGCGAAGGCGGCCTGCACAAAGATTTTTATAAGTACGGAAAGAATACGATCGTGCAGGTAGCGTCGGGACGGTTCGGCGTGTATAAAGACTATCTGGATACGGCGGCGGCGATCGAGATCAAGATGGGGCAGGGTGCAAAACCGGGAATCGGCGGACATCTGCCGGGCGAAAAAATTTCGGCGGATGTTTCCGAAACGCGCATGATCCCGCAGGGAGTGGACGCAATTTCTCCGGCACCGCATCATGACATTTATTCGATCGAAGATCTGCGGCAGCTTGTTTTTTCGCTCAAAGAAGCGACCGATTACAAAAAACCGGTGATCGTGAAGATCGCGGCGGTGCATAACTGTGCGGCGATCGCGAGCGGCATTGCGAGAAGCGGTGCGGATATCATAGCGATCGACGGCTATCGCGGCGGTACGGGGGCGGCTCCCACGCGCATCCGCGACAACGTCGGTATCCCCATAGAGCTTGCTCTCGCGCAGGTCGACGAGCGGCTGCGGGAAGAGGGGATCCGCGACGAAGTTTCTATTGTTGTCGGAGGATCGGTTCGTTCGAGTGCGGATGTCGTGAAAGCGATCGCGCTGGGCGCGGACGCATGCTACATCGGAACGGCGGCATTGCTGGCGCTGGGGTGCCATCTTTGCAGGACTTGTCAGACGGGTAAATGCAACTGGGGTATCGCGACGCAGAGGCCCGATCTCGTAAACCGGCTGAATCCCGATCTCGGCTATAAACGGCTCGTCAATCTGGTGACGGCATGGAACCATGAGATCCAGGAAATGATGGGCGGTATGGGCATCAACTCGGTGGAGGCGCTGCGCGGAAACCGTCTGATGCTGCGCGGAATCGGTCTTACGGACACCGAACTTTCCGTGCTCGGCATAAAATACGCGGGAGAAAGTATGTAAATCTTGTGATTTTATGCAAAATTCGCTTTTCACGAGCGAAAAAATAAGGTATAATATACAGTATGGAGAACTGTTTGTTCTTGGATCTGAAAAATTATATCTTGTGAGGAAGTTCATATGTTAACATCTATTGTCGGTATCAATTGGGGCGATGAAGGCAAAGGCCGCATGGTAGACCTGCTTTCCAAAGATTTCGACATTGTGTGCCGTTATCAGGGCGGCAACAACGCGGGACACACGGTCATCAACGAGCGCGGCAAGTTTGTTCTGAACCTGCTCCCGTCGGGGATTCTGCGTGAAGACGTCGTATGTGTCATGGGGCCCGGCATGGTCATCGACATCAAGCATCTTGCCGGTGAGATGGCGCGCCTGCGCGAAGCGGGGATCATCATCACGCCGAAGAATCTGAAAATTTCCGACCGTGCGGTCATCACGATGCCGTACAATGTACAGCAGGACTGCCTGGAAGAAGAGCGCCTTGCTGACAAAAAATTCGGTTCGACAAAGCGCGGGATTGCGCCTGTGTATGCGGATAAATACCTTAAAAAGGCATTCCGTATGGGCGAACTTCTGAACATGGAGCTTTTGAAAAAGCGCGTTCCCGATATCGTGGAATGGAAAAATCTCACGATCGAGAAGGCATACGGGTCTGAGGCGGTCAAGGCGGAAGACATGATCGCATACTTCGAAGAGTACGGAACGCCGCTCAAAGATTATATCGTGGATACGGGATTGTATCTGAACGAAGCGAATAAAGCGGGCAAAAAGATCATGTTCGAAGCCCAGCTGGGTGCTCTGCGTGACATTGATTTCGGTATTTATCCGTACACGTCTTCGTCCAACACGATCGCGGCGTATGCACCGATCGGTGCGGGCGTCCCGAATCTCAAACTGGACAATGTGATCGGGATCATGAAGGCTTATTCTTCGTGTGTAGGAGAAGGCCCCTTCACGACGGAGTATTTCGGCGAAAAAGCGGAAAAACTGCGCGCGGCAGGCGGTGAATACGGTGCTGCGACGGGCAGACCCCGCCGTGTCGGCCCGTTTGATGTGGTTGCATCCAAATACGGGATCCGCTGCCAGGGTGCAGATGAGATCGCTTTGACGAAACTGGATATCCTTTCCGGACATGACGAACTGGAGATCTGCACGGCATACGAGCTGAACGGTAAAAAGATCACCGAGTTCCCGTTTACGGATGTTTTGGATCAGTGCAAGCCTGTATTTGAAAAGATCAAAGGCTGGAATTGCGATATATCCAAATGCCGCAAAAAGGAAGATCTGCCCAAAGAAGCGCTCGATTATATCCATTTTATCGAACGTGCTTGTGAATGTAAAATCCGTTACGTATCTGTAGGAGCAGAGCGCGACGCATATATTGAAATGTAACATCATGGCAACATGTAAAAAGGGTGCCGTGATGGCTTGCCGTGCAAAAATCGGCAGATAATCACGGAAACCCGTCAGCCTCTGCTGCGGCGTTCCGCAAGCGGAGGCTTTTTTTTATGAAACGCATTTACGTAAACGAAAAATGGTGTCTTGGCTGTCATCTTTGCGAGTACGAATGTGCTTTTGCAAATTCGGGACTCACCGATATGGTCAAGGCGCTCAAAGGCAAAAAAATTCATCCCAATATCCGTGTGGAAGATGATGGCGACGTGCATTTTGCGGTCAATTGCCGTCATTGTACGGATGCTGTTTGCGTACGTTCCTGTATCGCAGGGGCCTTATCGTTTGACGGGGAAATGGTACGGATCGATCAGAATAAGTGCGTTGGGTGTCTGACCTGCGTGCTCGTCTGTCCGTACGGCGCCATTTTACCTGACGATGAAGGGCATGTCGCGCAGAAATGTATGCTCTGTACGAACAATTTCAGCAAAGAGCCGAATTGTGTACGGCATTGCCTGAACAATGCGATCGTCTATGAGGAGAGGGATTGAATATGCAATATGTGATCATCGGAAATTCAACGGCGGCAGTGGCGGCGGCGGAAAAGATCCGTGCGATCGATACGGCTGGCAGTATCACTATGATCTCGGATGAGCCTTATCACACGTACGGCAGGCCGCTTATTTCGTATTATTTGCTCGGGAAAACGGATGCGGAACGCATGAAATACCGTCCGTCTGATTTTTATGAACGCAACCGCATCGACACGATTTTTTCCACACGTGTGGAAAAAATCGATGCGGAAAAGAAAAAAGTTATTCTTTCGAACGGGAAGAAAATGGGGTATGACAAACTGCTCGTTGCGACGGGAAGCCGTCCGTTCAATCCGCCCATGGAAGGGATCGAGAGCGTGCCTTGCAAATTTAATTTCATGACGTTTGACGATGCGCAGGCTTTGGAAAAGGTTCTTTCGCCCGACAAGAGCGTATTGATCATCGGCGCTGGTCTGATCGGGCTTAAATGCATGGAAGGAATTGCCGACAGAGTGCGCGAAGTTGCCGTTGTGGATATGGCAGACCGCGTGCTTCCCAGTATTCTGGACGAATACGGCGCGTCGCTGGTGCGGCATGAACTGGAAGAGCACAAAGCGACGTTTTATCTTTCGGACAGCGTGCAGAAATTCGTCGGAAATACGGCGCATCTGAAGAGCGGGAAGGAGATCTCGTTCGATATTCTCGTCGTGGCGGTCGGGGTGCGTCCGAACGTGGAACTGGTAAAAGATGCGGGCGGTAAAGTCGGACGCGGTATTCTTACGGATGACAGGCAGGAAACATCCCTGAAAGATGTCTATGCCGCGGGAGACTGCACGGAAAGCTATGACATCACCGCGCAGACCAGCAGAATTTTGGCTCTGTTGCCCAACGCGCAGTTCCAGGGCGCGTGTGCGGGTACGAATATGGCAGGCGGCGAAGCTCACTTTACCAATGCCGTACCGATGAATGCGATCGGCTTTTTCGGGTCGCATATACTTACGGCTGGTTCGTATTTCGGCGATACGTATGTCGAAAAGAGCGGCGATACCTATAAAAAACTCTTTTATTCGGAGAACAAGCTCAACGGTTTTATCCTGGTAAACAGGCCGGAGAAGGCGGGAATATACACGTCGTTGCTGCGCAATGCAACGCCTCTGCATGAAGTGGATTTTGAAGCGTTGAAAAAAGAACCTGCATTGATGGCATTTTCGGCGCAATACCGTGCAGAGAAACTTTCACGGCGCGTATAAAGGAGCCGAAGGAGGAGAAAAATTATGAGAATCGACGCAAACGGACTTCATTTTTCTGTTCTGGACAAAGCGGTACGCGATGCGGCGGACAGAGAAATCATTATAGATAATTGCATCGGACAGCGTTATATCGGGAGCGGGCTGTCCGGGAAAAATATAAAGATCAACGGGACGCCCGGAAATGCGTTGGGTGCGTACCTGAACGGGGCGGGTATAACGGTGCATGGAAACGTTCAGGAAGCGACGGGCGACACAATGAACGGCGGAGAGATCGTCGTCTACGGCAGTGCCGGCGATGCAACGGGGTATGCGATGCGCGGCGGCAAGATTTTTGTGGAAGGCGACGTCGGATACCGTTGCGGCATTCATATGAAAGCGTATCGGGAAAATAAACCCGCGATCGTGATCGGAGGAAGAACGGGAAGCTTTTTAGGCGAGTACCAGGCGGGCGGCATTATTATTGTACTGGGCGATTCGCTGGACGAAAAGCCCGTGATCGGCAATTTCTGCGGTACGGGCATGCATGGCGGCGAGATGTATGTGCGCTGTGAGCAGATTCCCACGCGCCTTCCTGCGCAGGTCAAGGCGGAGCGGCTGGATCGTCTTCCCGAAGGAGAAGCGGTACAGCTTGTGCGCGAATGGTGCGCAAGGTTCGGCAAAGACAGCGAAAAGTATATAAATTGCGTATATTATCGTCTGACGCCGGACAGTGCCAATCCTTATAAGCAGATGTATACGCAGAACTGAGCCGTTTTTGGAGTGCTGTCGCAGGAGGGGGCGAAACAGGTCATGAAAAGAATTTTGATTTGCAGTGATGCAGCAGCTGCAGCGGAAAAGATCGCCGGTATCCTGTGTGAGAACGGTTACGAAGCGGTCGTTGAAAACAGGGAAGAAGCAGAGAAGGAAAGCGGCGAAGCGTGTGCGGCGGCGGTATTTGTGCTTTCCGCGTTGCAGGGATGGCGTCAGATCGTGAGCCGTTTTTCGTTGGAAACGCCGGCTGGGATCCTTGTGCTGATCAAGGAGGCGCGGCGGCAGGAAGCGGAATGCGAGCTTTCGGGATTGGGCATCCCCGTGCTGTCCTTGCAGACGCCGTCCAATGTTTTTCTGACGGCAGTGGATTTTGCGGCAAAATCAGGGGAAAGACTTTCCGCGATACGGAGTGAAAACCGAAAACTGAAAGATACGATCAGCGATCTGAAACTTGTCGATCGAGCCAAATGCGCATTGATCCAGTATCTGAACATGACGGAAGCGGACGCACATCGGTTTATTGAAAAACAAGCGATGGATAAACGATTGCCGAGGCGCGAGATCGCCCTGCGCATTCTCAATACATATGAAAGCTGAGAGAGTGAAAAAAGGTATACGTATGTTGAAAAAATTCACAAAAATGCATGGAGCCGGGAACGATTATATTTATTTTAACTGTTTGCAGGAAGAGTTGGAAGATCCTGCAAAGGCGGCTATCGAGCTTTCCGACAGGCATAAAGGTATTGGCGGAGACGGGATCGTTATGATCTGTAAGAGCGATGTCGCAGATGCAAAAATGCGGATGTTCAATGCGGACGGAAGCGAAGGAAAAATGTGCGGCAATGCGATCCGCTGTGTGGGGAAATATCTCTACGATCACAAGATCGTGCAGAAAACGGATGTGGACATTGAAACGCTGAGCGGGATCAAGCATCTGAAACTGTTTGCGGAAGAAGGAAAAGTAAAACTCGTGCGTGTGGATATGGGGGCGGCGTCCTTTGATCCGAAGTCTCTGCCTGTTCTTCTGGAAGGAGAAGTCATCGATCGCGCCGTGAAGGTCGCGGGCGGCGAGTACAGGATCACCTGCGTTTCCATGGGGAATCCGCATTGCGTCGTGTTTGCGGATCCCGATGCGACGGATGTGGAAACATTGGGCAGAAAATTTGAAAACGATCCGATTTTCCCCGAGCGCGTCAATACCGAGTTTATTAAAAAAATCGGGGAAAATGCTTTGCTGATGCGCGTATGGGAACGGGGGAGCGGCGAAACAATGGCTTGCGGTACGGGTGCGTGTGCGGCGGCGGCTGCGGCGTGCGCCTGCGGGGTGTGTGAATACGGACAAGATATTCTTGTAAAATTGCGCGGCGGCGATCTGATCATCAATATAGGTGAAACGGTTTATATGACGGGTGAAGCGGTAACGGTGTTTACGGGAGAGGTGGAATTATGAAATATATTTTTGTTACGGGCGGCGTTGTTTCAGGACTCGGAAAGGGAATCACGGCGGCGAGCCTTGGCAGATTGCTCAAATCGCGCGGCTATAAAGTGGCGTCTCAGAAGCTGGATCCGTATATCAACATCGATCCGGGCACGATGAGTCCTTATCAACACGG
>CATYEP010000087.1 GCA_958405585.1 uncultured Eubacteriales bacterium | reverse complement strand
CCAGCCTGTCCAGCACGCGGCGCGCCTGCTGCGCGTCGACGAGATTGTAATCGATCTCGCGCGGATTCTGCAATGCGCGCGTGACCGCCGCAGGGGAAATTTCGTTGAACTCGATGCGGTTTTTGCCGTCTTTGAGTTTCAAAACATTTTTCAGATGCCAGGAGATCGCTTCGCCTTCGCGGTCCGGGTCGGTTGCGAGATAAACGTGTTCCGCTTTCGCCGCTTCGTCCGAAAGACGCTTGATGACCGCCTTTTTGTCAGGATTGTCCACATAAGTGGGTTCAAAATTATTATCGATATTCACGCCCAGCCGTTTTTCGGGCAGGTCGCGCACATGCCCGCCCGATGCGTCCACGCGGTATTTCCCCTTCAGATATTTGGATATCGTTTTCGCTTTGGAAGGCGATTCTACAATGATTAAATCCATACAGACCTCTTTCCGACATCAAATTTTCCGATTTTCTCAAACATTCGCCGCCCTTTCAACGGGAGGCCGTCCAACGGTTCCCTCCGCAGGATACCGCCAGTTTTTTCATTTCCAACATGGTCAGCACGATCGGAACTTCATGCATTTTAAGCCCGCTCTTTTGCGCGATCTCCGTGATATGCACTTCCCCTTCCCGAAGAATTTCAAAGACCGCCTGCTCCGCCGCACTTAAGGAAATTTTTTCCGTTTCGGTCAAGTTTATACCAAAAGCGGCGTAAATGTCAACTAAATTTTCCGTCAATTTTGCGTATTCTTTGATCAGCGCATTGCACCCGACTCCCGACGGAACACCGATCGAATAGGGAAACGCAAACACGTCGCGCCCGTATTCGTACGCCTTTGCCGCCGTGATCCGCGTACCGCTCTTTTCTCCGCCGCTCACCACAAGCACACCCTCCGACAGTCCCGCAATGATGCGGTTGCGCATGGGAAAATGATACGGAAGCGGTTTTTCCTGCGGCAGATATTCGCTCACGGCGAGCCCCTTTTCTTCCACTCTTTCCAGCAATGCACGATTACAGCCCGGATAAACATGATCGAATCCGTACGCAAGCACGGAAATCACCCGACCGCTGTTCAACGCACCGCTGAGGGCTGCACTGTCACCGCCGTCCGCAAGACCCGTCACGATCACAAATTCCGAAGATAGCCCTTCCGCAAATTCTTCCGTGCGTTTCATCACCTGCGGAAGCGTGCGCCGCGATCCGACGATCGCAAATTTTCTTTCTGTTAATAGATCTGTATTGCCTCGGCAATACAGCACCAGCGGCGGATCGGAGATCTGCCGCAATTCCTCCGGGTACTTTTCTGAAACGAACGTTACGCACTCGATCCGCTTTTCCGAATACATATGCAGCAGCCTGTCCGTATATTCCTGATCCGCCAAAGAATGCTCCATTGTCTCGGCAGTCTCTTCGCCCGCCGTTTCTGCAACCGCAGGACGATATTTACGGAAATTTTCAAAAAACACCTGCGCCGAAGGCGCCAGTTTGTAGAGCTTTGCCTTTTTGGGATATTCCAATCCGAACGAATCCAGACAGATGACCGCCCTTTCTTCTTTTGTGTATGTCATGAAAAAGACCTGCCGTCACTGAAAATTTTCATAACTGCGGTAAGACACCGCTTCCAGAATATGTTCGGGCGCGATTTGTTCGCTCTGCGCCATGTCCGCGATCGTGCGTGCAACTTTGATGATCCTTGCCCGCGCGCGCGCCGAAAGTTTCAAACGCTCGAACGACATGCGCAGAATGTTTTCACACTCGCGCGAAAGTCGGCAGAATTTCTGCATTTCACGCTCGCCCATATCCGCGTTTGTTGTCATCTTCTGCAACCCATGAAAGCGTTCCCGCTGAATTTCCCGCGTACGTTCCACTCGTTTTTTGACAATTTCCGAACTTTCCTCCACCGTATCCGCTACGAGATCGTCGTATTTGACGGAATCCGCCTCCACCTGGATATCGATACGGTCCAGAAGCGGCCCGCTGAGACGCGAACGGTATTTGTGGATCGCGGCGGGCGTGCAGGTACACACCTTGCCCGTGCTCCCGTAATTGCCGCACGGGCATGGATTCATGCTCGCGCAGAGCATGAAATTTGCGGGAAACGTAACCGCCCCGCCCGCTCGCGTGACGGTAATACACCCGTCTTCCAGAGGCTGACGCAGCGCTTCCAGAGCGCTCCTGTGGTATTCGGGCAATTCGTCCAAAAACAATACCCCGTGATGCGCCAGACTGATCTCTCCGGGTTTTACGGCACGTGTGCCGCCGCCGCATAAAGATACCGTCGTCGCCGTATGGTGCGGCGTTCGAAACGGACGCAAAGTCACGATCCCCTCTTCTCCGAGGATACCCGCCACCGAATGGATCTTCGTCACTTCCAGCGCTTCTTCGAATGTCATGTCGGGCATAATCGTCGGAATACACCTTGCCAGCATCGTCTTGCCCGCACCGGGCGGCCCGACCAATAAAATATTGTGTCCGCCCGATACCGCCACTTCCAGCGCACGCTTTGCGATCGCCTGTCCTTTCACAAACGCCAGATCGGAAGAATACTGCCCCCGCTTTGCCGCTTCGTATTTTTTCGCCGCCAGCGGCGAAAGCCTCAAAAGTCCGCTTAAGTGATCCACCACCTGCGTCAGCGTGGCCGCCGTATATATTTCCAGCCCCTCGATATATGCCGCTTCTTCCGCATTGCCCGCAGGCAGAATAAATGAATTGTACCCGCGCGCTTTCGCCGAGATCAGCAGCGGCAAAATACCCGTAACCGGTCTCAGGCTCCCGTCCAGTGCAAGCTCGCCTAAAAACACCGTTCTGCCCGTATCCGCTCCCTGCAACTGCCCCGTCGCCTTCAGAATCCCCACCGCTATGGGAAGATCGTACCAGCTTCCCTCTTTTTTCAGGTCGGCAGGTGCAAGATTTACCGTGATCTTCTGCGCCGGAAATTTTCGGCCGCTGTTTTTCAGAGCCGACCGCACCCGCTCACGGCTCTCTTTTACCGCCGCATCCGCAAGTCCAACCAGCTCATAGGACGGAAGCCCGTTATTGATGTCCGTTTCCACTTCCACCGGAACGCCGTCCAGCCCCGAAAGAGCAAAACTCATGACCTTGGATAACATTCATCCACCTCCCCTCGGCTTCCCGCCGTTTGTTCTTTTCTCTCCCCGCTCTTTTTCAAATTCATTCCAATCAATAGTATTTCTATCCGAAAACGCAGCATCGACCGCTTTTTCCCGACACCCGCTTGTTGCCGAAGTCTGCTTGTTGCCGAAGCCTGCTTGTTGCCGAAGCCCGTTTGTTGCCGAAGCACGCTTATTGCCGAAGTCTGCTTGTTGCCGAAGCCTGCCCGTTGCCGACGTTTCTCGCCACGGTCATGCTTTTTACGCTTGGCAAGGACAAGCAAATATTCCCGAAACCGCAAAGAGCATTGCGATTTGCGCGATATTTTTTAAAAAAAGGTGTAAAAATACCGCGCATACGCGTGCGCGGATATTTTCAGTTTCAGTAAAATTTACGGTCTGTAGATCCCGTTGTTCAAAAACGTCGTCCAACCGAAGCAGATCTTCGCCGCAAGCGGAGCGATCGGGATGCTGAACAGCATCGGGACGGTAAGCACAAAGATTACAGCGTATACCGTACAAACGCCCGTTATTACTTTCAGCGTCGTATTCATCGGGATGCCGAAAAGTTTTTTCCTCGTTCCCGTGTCGTGCACATACGCCGTGTAGAACATCAATACGGCGAATCCTGCATAGAATACGGAGAAAAGCAAGCTGTCCGCCGCACTCGTGCGGCCCGCAAACAGATATTGCAAAAACGACGTCACCAGTCCCGCCAGGAGCAGGAAGTACGCATTCAGAATTTTCGGCGTGTGCGCAGACGAATATGCGCTGTTTGTCTTGCCCGTAGCAAAATACAGAATCACGTAAATGGTCGTAAAGATCAGACCGATGAGAGACGTGATCGCCAACGCAAGATTCATCTGCGCGTTCATGGCAATATAGACGCTCTCATTCGACGACGCAAACAGCGTGGCACCTTTGAGCGAAAGGAACCAACCGAACGGATTGATCGCATTTGCCGAAGTAAACGCCGTCGTATTCGCGAGGGTAAAGCTGTCTTTCACCGCCGCCCAGACAAGTCCGAAAATGCCGATCGTCGGCACCGCCGGATTCGCCTCGTAAAGCTTTACATACGTAAAATAAGAAGGAATTGCAGAAAGTACCGTGATGAGCACCGTCGCCGCTACAAACGAAACAAAGAAGAACAGCCACAAGATCCGCGACGAATATCCGTTTTCCATACGGATCAGACGTTCCTGCTGTTCGCTCTCCTGCAGATTCTTCAACATAACTTCTTCCGAATTTGCCGACGCATTTTTATCCAAAACCGCCTTGCGCACGGCTGCAAGCTCCGCCTTCCCCTGTCTGTAGATACGTACCCAGCCGACAATAAACAGCGCCGCCAGCCCGATCAATGCGAATACCGCTTTCGGATCGGTCGCAAAAGCAAATGCAAATAAGATACCCGAAATTAAAACGTTCGCCGCGGATTTAACAGGACGTTCCTTGGAAATCCCGTCTTCGTAGAAGCGGAACATGAAATAATATGCCGCCACCGCAAACAGCGCGATCATGGAATATGCAAGTCCCAGCCTGCCCACCGTGAGCGCCAATCCGCCCAGCGCCGCAAAACACGCAAACATGAATCCGAATCCGCTGCTCTTGAACAAGCGCTTGCCCAATAAATACACAAACACGATCATCGCCGCCGCGCAGAGCACCGAGAATATCCGCAAGCCGAACGGACTCATCCCGAAAATCAGCGTTCCCAGCATGGGCAGAAGCACCGCAAACGGCCCGAAATCCGTCTGCGCATGGAATGTTCCTTCCACCACCATCCTGCCCAGCAAAATATCGTCGATCTGCATCAACGTGTATTTTTCATCCTGCGTGAAATCCGTATATGTCGTATTTCCGTCTACATAATTGTCCTGCGCGTCCGTCAGCCGCATCGGATCTCCCGCTTGTCCGTATTCCTTTGTATGGTCGTTCCTCGTGAACAGATCGCGGTAGTACGGCCACTGCGTATCCGTAAAATATGTCTTAGCACTCTTTTCCGTCACATACGCGGGTATAATATTCCCTTCCGTATCCACAAACACGACTTCGTTGACCAGCATCCCCGTTTTTACGGTCAGACGGATCAGACAATAACTCGTACTCAGCGACCTGTCAGATTCCGTCAGATCGAATACTTTCACCCAGTCATAATTTGTGCCTTTCGTACTCTCCGCATCCGAAGCGTAAACATTGCCGAGTTTGACCGTCCCCAACGTCGAACTGCTGAACGTAGGCTCCGATGTGGACGACGACTTGGATGCATACCGGAATTCCACCGAAATATCTTTTCCTACTTCCCCGTATACGCTCCCGACATTCAGATATATTCTGTCAAGCTTCGCCCCGTCCTGATAATCCAGATAAAATACGACATTGGAATCCGCCGCCATATAATAAGAACGGCCCGCTCCCGTAAATCCGCCGATCGTGCAGGCACTCACGATCAAAAATACCAGCACCAGAACGATTGCCGCTTTCCCGAATACGGAAATCCGCCGCATGCGCTCTCTCAGATTCTGTAAACGGGTTTGTCTTTCCATCTGCATATTCTGTCACCTGTTTCCTTGAAATCCGCCACCCTGCCTTTATGACAGGATGAGCTATATTCTATTATAACGCAAAATTGTTTATCTGTAAACCCCTTTTGCCCTCTCTGACACAAAAAATACGGACAAGCCCTCCCCTTTCCGTTTTTTCTTTTCCCCTCCTGCCGTCCGCTTTCCGAAAAAAGTACTTCCGCCGCCGAAAAATCCTGCCGTTTTTATCCGACAACAGGATTGTCTGTTTTATCTGTTTTATCCGTTTTCCCTTTTCGCAACAAGACCGCATAAGCCGTCAGCGCGGCGATACAGACCAAAAATTCGGTCACGGAAAAAGCAAGCCATACACCCGTTTCACCCCAAAGCGCCGCCAGCAGGAACGCCGCGGGGATCAGGACGGCAAATCCCCGCAAAAGGGATAAAATATGCGCAGGCAGAGGCGTTTCGATCGCCGCAAAATAAGAGCAGAACAGGATGTTCAGCCCCGCAAACGGCGCGGCAAGAAAATACAGTTTCAAACCGCGTACCGCCATTTCACAGAGGAGCTCCGACCCTTCTTTATTGAAAATCTGCGTGACGGGCAGAGCAAAGACAAATAACAACAAATACGCGGCAACCGCAAACACCGCGGTGCAAGCGGCGGACATTTTCAGCAAGGCGCGTTCGGAAAGGGAATCCGATCTGCCCTTTGCACGGCTGAAAAGCGGCTGCACGCCCTGCGAGATGCCGTTGAATACCGACAATACGACCAAAGAAATATTGGCAATGACGCCGTATGCCGCCACACCCGTATTGCCGGCGATCCGCAGAAACAGAAAGTTGAACACAATGATCGCAACGGCGGAAGAGAGCTGCTCGACAAGCGACGGAAATCCCAGCGTAAAATTACAGCGCATCAGCCGAAGGGAAGCGTCCCGCGGCAAAAAACGAAAACCGTTTTTGCCGCGAAGAATATGCGACGCCGAAAAACCAAGCCCGATCACGGGTGCAAACCCCGTCGCAAGCACCGCGCCGAGCATTCCCATGCCGCACGGAAATATAAAGATATAGTCGAGCAGGATGTTGGCAAGACTTCCCGACACGGTGGCAAACATGGCGGTATGCGGCGCGCCGTCATTACGGGCAAAACACATCAACACGGTATTGAAAAGAAATGCGGGCGAAAACAACAGCAGCACCCGCAGATACGTCTGCGTCATTGCAAACGTCTGCGCATCGGCACCGAGCAGCTGCGCCAAGCCGCCCGAAGCGAAACACCCCGCCATTATATATAGAACAGAAAAGCAAGCCGCAAGATACACGGTATTCGTAAAAACGCGCCAGGCATTCCGATCGTCGCCCTGCGTTTTATACACCGAATATCTGGTTGCTCCGCCGATCCCCAGCATGAGCGCCGTGCCGTTGATCAGATTGTAGACCGGAATCGCCAGATTCAGCGCCGCAAGTCCGTTTGTACCCAATCCCTGCGCCACAAAAAACGTGTCCGCAAGAATATAACAGGATACCCCCACCATTCCCAGCACGCTCAAAAACGCATATCTTGTAAACTCTTTTGCAAGTTTTTTCATTCCCTGCCTCTTTACCAAAAACTCACCCCGCCGCCGATTTCGAAAAATTTTTCCCGCGTTTTCATCCGCAAAGCCTTTTCAACCATAAAAAATGCGCCGGCAATTTTATGTCTGCTAAGGCCTGACGACATAAATCCCGACGCTTACGCTTACCCGGCGGCAAAACGCAATCTCTTTTTTTTCTTACCTTAACACAAGCGGCGGCGTTTGTCAAGCAAACGCCGCCGCTAAATTCATTTTATACTTTCCTTCCGACTCTTCC
>CATYEP010000086.1 GCA_958405585.1 uncultured Eubacteriales bacterium | reverse complement strand
AATATACAGCTGAGAACGAATCTCGATTTTTTAATTTTTGTTTTGAAACTCATTGCTCCATTATCATACACGGATTTTGCGGTTTTGGCAAACATTCTGTGAACAAATAGGTGCAAATCTTTCTGAAAAGCGTAAAATCGATGGTATTTTGTGTTTTTCACGGAAAAAACCGAAAATCCGCGCGGAATTTGTTCGGACGGCATCTTATTCTGAAAAATTTTCATAAAAAAAGCGCAGAAAGCAAAAAGGGTAAGCGAAGGGAAAAGAGCGGGCAGACAATGTCGGCAGAAAAGTTTGGCAAAGGGCGGGAGAGACGTGAATGATTTAAAAAAATTGATTTTTAGATAAGAGTGTGTTATAATGTACAATATACTGTTTTTTATGGATACGGCAAAAGAACTGGAAATCGGGAAAGAATATTTTTCGCCGCGGGCGACGCTGGAATGCGGGCAGACGTTTCGTTATGAATGGGACGGCGGCGGGTATTTTGTATGTGCGAGAGAGCGCGCATGTCGCATTGCGGAGGCGGAAACGTCGGTAAAGATTGTTTGCAAGGCAGGCGATGCGGAGTATTTTTCGGAATATTTTGATTTATCGCGCGACTATTCTCAGATCGTTTCGCGGGCGGAGCGGACAGGAATCGGATATCTGTGCGAAGCGGCGCGGTACGGGAAGGGGATCCGTATTCTCAACCAGGATGCGGAAGAAATGATCGTAACCTTTCTTTTGTCGCAGAACAACAATATACCGCGCATAAAGCAGATGATTTCAAAGCTCGGAGCGGCTCTTGGCGAGAGAAAAGAATTTTTCGGCAGGGAATACAGAGCATTTCCTGCGGTGCAGAAGCTGGCGGAGCAGGATGCGGCGTTTTACAAAGGGCTGGGGTTCGGATACCGTGCGGAATACATAGCGTCGGCGGCGCGGGAACTTGCGCAAAAGGGTGCGGCGGAGTTTTCAAAGCTGGAAACGGGGGAACTTCGCGAAAGGCTCATGAAGATACGCGGGGTCGGTCGGAAAGTTGCGGACTGCATTTTGCTGTTCGGGTTTCATCGGACGGACGCGTTTCCCGTAGACGTATGGACGGAGCGGGTGTATCGGGAGCGGTTGGGCGGAACGGAAAGAAACCGCGAAAAGATCGCGCAGGAACTGGAGAAGGAATACGGGGCAGACAGCGGGTATTTTCAGCAGTATATGTTTTATTATGAACGGGAAGGAGTAAAGTATGGCGAAGATCACGATCGATGAAAAGGTATGCAAAGGCTGCGGGCTGTGTGCGGATGCCTGTCCGAAGAAGGTGATATCGCTGAGCACACATCGCATGAATACGGCGGGATATTTTGTGGCGGAGGCGGTAAATCCGCAGAACTGTATCGGGTGTACGTTCTGTGCGATCATGTGTCCGGACTGTGCGATCACGGTCGAAAAGTGATCGCGGCGGAGAATTGAAATTTCCGATAAAAGAGGAACAGATTATGTCAAAAATTTTATTGCACGGAACGGAAGCGATCTGCGAAGGGGCGATCCGCAACGGATGTCGGGCGTTTTTCGGGTACCCGATCACGCCGCAGAACGAAGTTCCGGAATATATGTCGGTGAAAATGCCGCAGATCGGCGGAACGTTTGTACAGGCGGAATCGGAGATCGCGGCGATCAATATGGTATACGGTGCGGCCGGGGCAGGCGTACGCGCGATGACGAGTTCGTCCAGTCCCGGGGTGAGCCTGAAGCAGGAAGGTATTTCGTACATTGCCTGTGCGCGGATCCCCTGCGTGGTGGTGAACATCATGCGTGCGGGACCTGGGCTGGGCGGGATCCTTCCGGCGCAGGGCGATTATTTTCAGGCGACCAAAGGCGGCGGGCACGGCGACTATCATCTGATCGTACTGGCACCCTGTTCGGTGCAGGAAGCGTGCGATCTGACCTACCGTGCTTTTGATCTGTCCGATCATTACCGCGTTCCCGCGATGATCCTTGCGGACGGCATGATCGGCCAGCTGATGGAGCCTGTGGAACTTCCGCCGATGCGCAGTCTTTCGGATATTCCCGAAAAGCCCTGGGCGACGAGCGGGCATTTCGGGAAAGACCGCAGGATCCTGAATTCTCTGATCATAAAACCGGAAGAACTGGAACCGCATGTCAACGAATTGCAGAAGACGTATGACGAAATTTACGCCAAAGAGCGCATGTTTGCGGAGTACAGGACGGAGGATGCCGAAATCGTTCTTACGGCGTACGGCACGGTCGCGCGGATCGTGAAGAGTGCGGTGAACGAATTGCGCAAACAGGGGATCAAAGCGGGTTGTATTCGTCCGATCACGCTGTATCCGTTCCCGGACGATGCGTTTGAGCGCTGTGCTTCTCGTCCGCAGACGAAAGCATTTTTGTCGGTGGAGCTGTCGCTGGGGCAGATGGTGGAAGACGTGCGGCTGGCCGTGAACGGGAAAAAGCCGGTGTATTTTTACGGGCGCACGGGCGGAAACGTGCCGGAAGAAAGCGAGATCGTGCAGGCGGCGAAGGACGCTCTGGAAAAGGCGGTGAAGGCATGAAAGTATTTGAAAAGACGAAGATGCTGACGGACGCGCATATGCATTATTGTCCGGGCTGTACGCACGGGATCGTACATCGTTTGGTGGCGGAGAGCATCGAAGAGCTGGGTTTGCAGGACAAATGTATCGGGATCGCGCCGGTTGGCTGTGCGGTGTTTGCGTACGATTATTTTAATTGCGACATGCAGGAAGCGGCGCACGGCAGGGCGCCCGCGGTTGCGACGGGCATCAAGCGTTGCCTGCCCGACTCGACGGTGTTCGTATACCAGGGCGACGGCGACCTTGCGTCGATCGGCATGGCGGAAACGGTACATGCGGCGGCGCGCGGCGAAAACATCACGATCATATTCATCAACAACAGTATTTACGGCATGACGGGCGGACAAATGGCGCCTACAACGCTGATCGGTCAGAAAGCGACGACCTGTCAGAACGGGCGCGACCCGAAAGTGAACGGGTATCCGATCCGCGTCTGCGAGCTTCTTGCTACGCTGGACGCGCCGTATTATATCGAGCGCGTGTCCACGCACGACGTGAAACACGTGCTTGCGGCGAAAAAGGCTATCAAGAAAGCGCTGAAATTTCAGTCGGAGGGCAGGGGATACACATTTATCGAAGTTTTGGTTTCCTGTCCGACGAACTGGCATATGCGCCCGGTGGAAGCGCTGCGCTTTATGGGCGAGGAATGTACGAAAACTTTCCCGTTGGGCGTATACAGGGATAAATCGGAGGGGAAAGAATGATTCGGATTCTTTTGGCGGGCCAGGGCGGTCAGGGTGTTCTGAGTGCCGGGCGGTTTCTGGCGGAAAGCGGACTGCATGAAGGGAAGGAAGTATCCTATCTGCCGGCGTACGGGCCGGAAATGCGCGGCGGCACGGCGAATTGTTCGGTGATCCTTTCGGATGAAGAGATCGCATCTCCGCTGTGCAGTGTACCCGACGTGCTTATAGCGCTGAACGCGCCGAGTTTTCATAAGTTTGCGCCGCGGGTGAAGAGCGGCGGGATCATCATTGTGAACGGATCTATTTCTGATTCCTATGCGGGGCGCGACGACGTCAAAGTCTACGATGTGCCGATCAACGACCTCGCGCTGGAAGCGGGCGATATCCGTACGGCGAACATGATTGCGCTGGGCGTGCTGGTTGCGGCGACGGGAGCGGTGCGGCAGAAGAGCATCATCAACTGTCTGCACGAAAAATTTGTCGGGAAAGCTCTGCTGAGTGAATGCAATGAACGCGCATTCATCACGGGTATCAACATTGCGATGGCGCAAAAATAGAGAACATTTTTCAAAAAACAGGAAATAAATATTAAGAGGGAACAGGAAAATGGAAGGGAAATTTAATTATATTGAGCGGTTTAAAAAACTCGGTTACGGGATTTTTGTGCATTTTGGGCTGTACAGCGTGCTGGGCAGAGGGGAATGGATCCGCACGATGGATCCGAAACTGGACGTGGCGAAATACGAAGCGCTGCCGTCGCGCTTTAAAATACGGAAGGGCTGGGCGAGTGAGCTTGCAAAGACGGCGAAGGCGGCGGGAGCGCGGTATATAACGCTCACGACGCGTCATCACGACGGCTTTTCTCTGTACGATACGTGCGGGCTGAGCACGTTTGACGCGCCGCATTCGGCATGCGGGAGAGATCTGATCCGCGAATTTACGGACGCATGCCGTGCGGAAGGACTGGTACCTTTCTTTTATCATACCCTTTTGGACTGGCACAATCCCGATTATAAAGTAAATTTCCCGAAGTATCTGGATTATCTGATCGAGAGTGTGGCGGTATTGTGCAGAAATTACGGAAAGATCGGCGGGCTTTGGTTTGACGGAATGTGGGACAAACCGAATGCGGACTGGCAGGAAGACAGGTTGTATGCGACGATCCGCAAGTACCAGCCGGAGGCGATGATCATCAACAATACGGGATTGTCGGAGCTGGGAAAGGTGGGGCATCCCGAACTGGACAGCGTAACGTTTGAGCGGGGCAAGCCGCGGTTTGTGGATTGTTCGGATAAGCCGCGCGCGGGAGAAATGTGTCAGGTTCTCAACGATCATTGGGGCTATGCGAAGCAGGATTGCAATTACAAATCGGTGAGCGAACTCATTGAAAACCTGGTGGATTGCCGTGCTTGCAACTGCAATTTCCTTCTCAACACGGGGCTTATGGGCAACGGCGCCGTCAATCCTACGGACAAGACGCTCTTGAAAGAGATCGGAAAATTTATCCGTGCCAATAAGAATTTCCTGTTTGACGTGCGTAAGGCGGACATCCCCTGTGAAGGCGGGGTTGCCATGACGGACGGAAACAAGCTGTACATAGTCGTCAAAAACGTGCCGATGAGCGCGGATCCGAACGTGGCGATGCTGACGGAAAAGAAAGAAGTGAAATTGGGCAAAGCGATAAAGGTGCGCCGCGCTTACTGGCTGGACAGCGGTGAAAAGATCGAACTTTCGGAAAACGGGTTTGCCGTTCGTCCGTTCAGTTACGGTGTGAGTCTGTCCGCGCGCGTCGCTTGCCTGGAATGCGCTGAGAACTGAAATTAAATTCCTGCCGCCGCACGGCAGTCGCCGTGCGGCGGCAGGGGGGGGCAAATACGAGAGAATCTGAAAAAATATAATCATGTCAGAATACAGAATAACGAAAGCGGCGGCATATACAATAAATGTGGCCATGGCGGTCGTTGCGACGATCTCGCCCCTTCTATTTTCCACTTTTTACAGTGAATACGGAATATCTTACAGTTTGCTCGGATTGCTGGTGCTGATCAATTTTTGTACGCAACTGGGCATTGATCTGCTGTTTTCCTTTTTTTCGCACAAATTCAATATAGCGCTGACCGTGCGTCTGACTCCGCTGCTAACCGTAGCGGGCATTATATTGTTTGCCGTTTTGCCGTTCTTATTTCCGCAGTTCGCTTATGCGGGGCTGGCGTTGGGAACGATCGTTTTTGCGGCGTCGGGCGGGCTATCGGAAGTGCTGATCAGTCCGATCATTGCGGCGATCCCCTCGCCCGATCCCGAACGCGCCATGAGCCGATTGCATTCGGTGTATGCGTGGGGTGTCGTGGGGGTCGTGCTGGTGAGCAGCGGAGTGTTGCTTGCGATCGGAAGAGAAAACTGGCATTGGCTGGTTTTAGGCTGGGGCATCGTTCCGGCGTTGGCGGCAGTCCTTTTTTTCTGTGCGAAGATCCCGCCCATGCAAACCCCGGAAAAAACGTCGGGCGCGGTCGGGCTTTTTGCAAGCAAACCGCTCATATTGTGCATTTTATGCATCTTTTTCGGCGGAGCAAGCGAATGTACGATGTCGCAATGGGCGTCGGGTTATCTGGAACAGGCGTTGGGACTTGAAAAGATCTGGGGCGATATTTTCGGCGTGGCGATGTTCGCGCTCATGCTCGGATTGGGGCGGAGCCTGTACGGCGCGTTCGGAAAGCGCATTTATAAAGTGCTGATTTTCGGTTCGGCGGGGGCGGCTGTCTGTTATCTGGCGGCGGCGCTCACGCCCCTGCCCGTCATCGGGCTGATCGCGTGCGGGCTGACGGGACTTTGTGTTTCCATGCTCTGGCCGGGAAGCCTGATCGCGGTAACCGATCATTTCCCGAATGCGAACGTGGCGGTCTTTGCACTGATGGCGGCAGGCGGCGATTTGGGCGCTTCTGTCGGGCCACAGATCACGGGACTGATCGCGGACGCGGTGATCGCGAGTCCTGCGGCGGCCAATTTTGCGGCGGAACTTGGCTGGACGGCCGAACAACTCGGCATGAAAGCGGGAATTTTATGCTGTGCGGTGTTCCCGATCCTCGCCGTCGTATTTTCCGTGCTGATTTACAGGCTTTCAAAGCATAAGCCTTTCGGGCTTCCGTTGTCGGAAAAGAAATAAATTTCTGCAATTTTCCGTAAACCGTGAGGTTTATCGGTTTCACAAAGTATCGCGTAGACCGTGAGGTTTATCGGTCTTATACAGTCAAATAACAAGCGGCAGGCGGCGCAAAAAATTGCGCCGCCTGCCGTTTTTACTTTCTTCCGTCAGCGCAAATAATGTTGCGCCGCCTGCCGCTTTTGCTTTCTTCCGTCGGCGCAAATGCTGTTGCACCGCCTGCCGCTTTTGCTTTCTTCCGTCGGCGCAAATGCTGTTGCACCGCCTGCCGCTTTTGCTTTCTTTTGTCGGCGCAAATGCTGTTGCGCCGACGGAAAAACTGTAACGATTGAATTTATATAAGATCGTCACGGTCTTTATAAAGCAGCGAAAAAATTCTTTTCGCAGTCCGAAGCGGGGACAGGTCAGTCGTTTTAATGCGGACGGAATCCATATTTTTATAGTGTGCGGCGCGTTCGAGACTGCGCTCGATCACGCTTTCATCGCGAATTCCTGCGGTAATGTCGCCGTTTAAGCGCCGCAAAAGCTCCTTTTCGGAGCATTCCAGGGTAAACAGGTGAAATCGGAAATCTCCCGAAAGGCGGGAGAGAATCTCGTCGATTATGCCGCGTTCGTGCATGACCCAGCAGAAGAGAATGTTTTCAAACATTCCGCTGTTTAAAAAACCGTTCAAAAGGGCGCAGATGTTGTCGAGCACCATGCGGCAGGTAGTTTCGTTGACGGTAAAAGGCGTCATATCCCAACAATGATCGCCGTCCAAAAATACATTATGAGGCAAAAGTTTTTTCAATTCGCGGCAGACGGCGGATTTTCCGACGCCCATCGTCCCGTTGACAAAGATAAGGTTCTGCATGGCAAAAGTATAGCATTTCGGCAAGAATTTGTAAAGTTTTTCTCGTTTTTTATGTGCACGCTTGTTGCCGCGGTAAAAGGTGAGGGGCAAAAGCGATCTTTACATATGGCGGCGGGGGCCAAAGACACACCGTTTTGGGCGCCGCCCCGGTATGTATTATTTTTTATTTAAAAGAAGATAAAATTTAAGAAAAAAAGGTAAAAAAAAAAATATAGTTAAAAAAAGAATTGTAAACCAAAATAAAA
>CATYEP010000085.1 GCA_958405585.1 uncultured Eubacteriales bacterium | reverse complement strand
CATGTCTCCGGCGGAGATGCCTTGGTCACATGCCTGGACGGATCGGGAAAAATAACGATCGACGGAAAAGAATATCTGCTTCATGAAGGAGAATCGATCATAATGCCTGCCGGACATCCGCATGCGGTATATGGCGAAGAAAATTTTAAAATGATGCTGACAGTTGTATTTTAAGGAGAAAACGAACATGAAAGCTTATGTCGATCAGGAAACGTGTATCGGATGCGGCCTTTGCTGTGAAACGTGTGATTCGATATTTCGCATGAATGACACAGATAAAGCAGAGGCTTATCGTGAGGCGGAGCCGAGCAATCAGAATGATGTGCAAAGCGCGATTGATAATTGCCCGGTATCAGCAATCCATTGGGAATGATAAAGGAGGTATATATGGAAAATAAAATGTTTTGCTATCAATGTCAGGAGGCGGCTGGTTGCAAAGGCTGTACTGTAGTTGGTGTATGCGGAAAAAAGCCGGATGTAGCGGCTATGCAGGATCTGCTGATTTATGTTACGAAAGGGCTTGCGGCGGTCGCAACAAATCTTCGGAAAGAGGGGAAAAGGATTCCTCCTGAGATAAATCACATTGTGACTTTGAATATGTTCATGACGATCACAAATGCAAATTTTGATAAGGAAAGTATTCAGACGCGTATCCGAATGACTTTGCAGGCAAAGGATAAGCTATCCGAAGACTTAAGCAATGTTTCGGTTCTTCCAAAAGCAGCGCTTTGGAGAGGCGAAGGAGACTGGGAGAAGAAGGCGAAAGAAGTCGGAGTACTTTCGACAGAAAATGAGGATATACGATCTCTGCGCGAACTTATCACATATGGCTTAAAAGGGCTTTGTGCATACACAAAGCATGCAAATGTTTTAATGCAGGACGATGAGGATACGGACGCATTTATTCAGCGTGCTTTGGCTGCAACTATGGATGATAGCCTTGACGTAAACGATCTTGTGGCACTTACGTTGGAAACAGGCGGTTACGGTGTGAAAGGCATGGCTTTACTGGACAAAGCACACACACAAAAGTACGGGGATCCTCAGATCACGATGGTAAATATCGGGGTCGGAAAAAACCCGGGCATTTTGGTTTCAGGCCATGATCTGCGCGATCTTGAAATGCTGTTGGAGCAGACGCAGGGAACGGGAGTGGACGTTTATACGCATTCGGAAATGCTTCCTGCTCATTATTATCCTTTTTTCAAGAAGTATAAAAATTTCATAGGCAATTACGGAAACGCGTGGTGGAAGCAAAAGGATGAATTCGAATCTTTCAACGGACCTATTCTGATGACGACCAATTGCATCGTACCGCCGAAAGACAGTTATATAGACAGGCTGTATACCACAGGCGCGGCAGGGTATCCCGGATGCCGTCATATAGCAGGCGGAATCGGAGAAAAGAAAGATTTTTCTATGATCATCGAACACGCAAAGAGGTGTCCTGCGCCGACGGAGATCGAAAGTGGGGAGATTGTCGGCGGATTTGCGCATGCGCAGGTGGAGGCTCTGGCGGATAAAGTTGTCGAAGCCGTAAAAAGCGGCGCAATAAAAAAATTCGTGGTGATGGGCGGCTGTGACGGACGAATGAAGAGCCGCGAATATTATACGGAATTTGCAAAAAAATTACCGCAAGATGCTGTTATCCTGACGGCAGGGTGTGCGAAATACAGATACAATAAATTGAAACTCGGTGATATCGGCGGGATCCCGCGTATTCTCGATGCGGGACAGTGCAACGATTCTTATTCATTGGCCGTGATCGCTCTCAAGCTGAAAGAGATTTTCGGATTGGACGATATCAATCAACTGCCGATCATATACAATATTGCTTGGTATGAACAAAAGGCGGTGATCGTATTGCTTGCGTTGCTGTCTTTAGGTATAAAAAACATCCATTTGGGTCCGACACTGCCGGCTTTTTTGAGCCCGAATGTAACGAATGTTCTTGTAGAAAAATTCGGGATTGCCGGGATTAATGGAGCGGATGAAGATATTGATTTATTTTTCGGAAATAATGCTTAAAGTATTGATCAGCCTTGTCTCAATAGGATAAGGCTGATTTTATTGTATTTGCATTACTCTGGTGGAACACAGCTGGTAATAATTAGATATCCTATTGGGATGGCGACCGTTTTTCGACAGAAAAGGAGCGGAAAGTAAATGATATAATCATAAAAAATTCAAGGAATCATTGCTTTTCGGAGGTATTTTATGGTATACTGTAGACAAATCAATTCATAAAAAGGAGGGAATGCCGATGAAATGTACGCTGATGCATAGACGAATCGAGGTTGCGAAACTCGAACTCGACGATGAAACGGGAATAATTCGTAAAATTGAAGCTGTTATGTCGGCGGAACATGTACCTGTCGGTGTTCCCGTCAAAAACGGTATCATTGATCGCGGCGAACTGAATAAATGGTGGACTGACCGTTCTATTCCGGCGAGCCGTTCAGGCGTTCGCGAAGCTTTGGAAACGCTGAATCTGAATGATACCAAAATATTGCTGGTCCGTTGCTTTGGTCTTAGCCTTTCCGATCAATATTGGATATGTCCCGCAGGAGCAGAATTGATTTGGGAGAAGATAAACTTTTTTGATAATTCTTTTTCCGACGATATGGGAGATGTATTGTTCGGGAAGCCAAAAAAGAACGAAGATTTTGATTTTAGTTCGCCGGACAATACTTCGGACGGATACTTGAAAAAGCGGTGGAAAATCATAAACGGGAAACGCTGCCTTATCAAGGGCGGCAGCAATCTCGAAAGGCAGCAACCGTTCAACGAAGTGATTGCATCGAAGATCATGGACAGGCTCAATATAAATCACGTTTCGTATAACATCATTTGGGAAGACGGTGAACCGTATAGCGTATGCGAAGATTTCGTTACGAGAGATACGGAACTTGTCAGCGCGTGGCGCATCATGCAAACGCAAAAGAAAGACAACAGTAACTTCTGTATATCAGCACTTCGTGAACTGCTGCAAGTCGTTGGGCGCGGCTGACGTCGTGCCGGCGTTGGATAGGATGCTCGTACTCGATTATCTCATTTCCAACGAGGACAGGCATCTGAATAATTTCGGGCTGTTGCGAAATGCCGAAACCTTGGAATGGATTGGCTTTGCACCCATTTATGACAGCGGAAGTTCGCTCGGCTACAATAGCTTGCTCTCTCAGATTTACACGGAGAAGAATATTGCTAGTAAGCCGTTCAAAAGACGGCACGACGAGCAAATCAAACTTGTTACCTCGTTTGATTGGATCGATTTTTCAAAATTGTACGATGCGGGTGATATGGTTCGGGAAGTATTTTCGGATCCGCGGGCAAAGGAACTCATCAGCGAAAACAGAAAAGAAGCGATTGCTCAAATGGTCGAACGGCATATTGAAAGTTTGCAAACGATAGCCGAGAGCCATGCTCCGCAAGAGGATTCCACGGAAGACGACGTAGAGGAAAATATCGCAGAAGATTATCTTCCGAAAATGTAGATATACAAGAGGGAAAATGGAAAGGGCAAAATGGAACGATCTTGAAATCAGTGCTACAGATATAGCAAGTGATTATCAAAAGGAAGCAGAAATTCGAAAGGTAAGCGGAAAAGAGCTTATCTGCCCTGATCCGGAATGTGAAAGTCCGTTGCTTAAATATTGTCACGGAGAGAAAAAAAGCGCATATTTTGCACATTTGCATGACGGGAATTGCGACTATGCGCAATTCGATCGACAGCCGAGCATTCTCCGTGAGATACGGTATCAGCTTTACGAGTCTTTTAAGAAAAAAGGATATGATGTAGAAATAGAGAAAAAAATATTAAAGCATCATTATACCCATCTTATCTTAAAAGACGGTGAAAAGAGAATTGCAGTTGAACTTGGAGATAAAACCGTATCATATTCAAAAATAATGGAGTTTGAGAGCCAATATACAGGCTTGGGTATATCATGTAAATGGATTGTGGTGGATGAGATCAACCCCAAAATACGCGAAGATTCTGTTTATTTTTTGAAAAGATACGAATTGAACAGGTCGACTGAAAATGAGTTGTTTGTAATTGATGTAAATACCCGAAAAATAGCCCAATACAAAATGGATATGCGCAGTTATCCTCCGCAATATATTGTCGCATTGAATAAGAAATACGGACAAATCTTTTTTATGCAAGGCGAGATTGAAGATGTATGCTTGGAAGATAAGCACCTATCGTTACCTGGTTTTTCTCTTAAATATAGCGCATGGTTGGAACAAAAGTCTCAGTTTGTTGAAGAGGAGGAAAAGCGTAAGCTTATTCCTGTTCACAAATCAAGTAGTGGTGCAGAAAAAGGTTTTGCTTACGGGAACATGCAACAAAAGCCTGCAAGTACTATGATTTCGCGTTCAAATGGTATAACCCGCCAATCTACAGTTTTTGAAGACGGACTGACGACCGATGAACGGGCTCGACAATATAATGCGAAACGATTAAAAGAAATTGAGGAACTAATTGAAAAATTTAGGAACTTTTCTCAATACAGGCAAAATATTGTATTGAACTATGCAAAAAAAATAATGGAATGGCAAGTTTTCTCCTCGCTGGAAGAAATGCCCATAGAGGAGCAATTTGCTAAAATTTTGAGGATGCTGCCGCAAGAAAAATTTAATAAAGTAAAAAGACAAATGATCTGAGAGAATTCAGCCGTTTTGCAAAAGCAGGACGGCTGATTTTTTATGCCAAAAAAGCAAAGGAGAAAAAGGTGCAGAAAAAGAAAAGTATGGAAAAACAGGAACGGCGGCGCACAAAGGATTTTTTTGACCGCATTGCGCCGTCGACCATTCGGTTTTATGCGGACCATTATATCGTAGGCGACAGTTACCGATGTGCCTGGGCGATCCGAGAATATCCTCCGTCGACGGATGAACAGGCAATTTTTTCAAGGATCGCCGATAAGAGCGGAGTGACGCTTCGTATTTATCACAGACTGGTCGAGCCTATGGAACAGCGCAAGATCGTTCAGAATGCGATGCGGAAAAACAAACTCAAAACGAGCGGTACGGACATGACGGAGACGGTGGAGGCAGAAGGGAATCTGCAGGACGTCATTGAACTTCTTGCCAATATGCGAAAAATGCGGGAATGCCTTTTGCATTGTTCGGTATTCGTCGAACTAAAAGCCAAGAGTATGGAAGCACTCAAAGAACTGCAATCGGAAGTCTTAATGGAACTTGCACGATCCAAGATTTCCGTTGACAGATTGACACTCCGGCAAAAAGAAGGTTTTCTCTCAGCTTTGCCCTTAGGCGAAAGCAGGTTCGGCACGCAGTTTGAAAGAGTGATGCCCGCAAGTTCGGCGGCAAATTTTTATCCGTTCGGTTTTTCGGGAAAGACGGATCCGCACGGTCTGTATATCGGCCGCGATAAGTTCGGCACAAACATCCTCGTAGATTTTGACAGGCGGGAAGAGGACAAAACGACGAGCAATATCCTGATCCTCGGCAACAGCGGGCAGGGAAAAAGTTATCTTCTCAAACTCATTCTCATGAATGTACGCGAATCGGGGAAGAAAGTCATTTGTCTGGATCCCGAGTCCGAATACGAGGATCTGTGTCGCGCTTTGGGCGGAACGTATATCGATTTTTTGTCGGGAGAGTATATCATCAATCCGCTCGAACCCAAGACATGGTCGGACGGTGCAGAGGAAACAGATCCCGCGGCTCCCGGAGCATTCCGAATGCAGACAAGGCTGGCGCGGCACATTGCATTCTTAAAAGATTTCTTCCGCGCGTATAAAGATTTCGACGACGCGCAGATCGATACCATTGAATTGCTGCTTGCAAAGCTGTATGAAAAGTTCGGTATCACGGACAGTGTAGGGGAAAAGTCCTTTCCGATCCTGGAAGACTTTTATAAACTGTGCGAAGAGGAATACAGAACCTACGATAAAGCGCAGAAGCATCTGTACACGGAAGAGACATTGCAGGAGGTTTGCCTGGGCATCCATTCCATGTGCGTGGGGGCGGAAAGCAAATATTTCAACGGGCATACAAATATTGCAGACGGGGATTTTGTTTGCTTCGGAGTAAAGGGTCTGCTGGATACAAACAAGCGTCTGAAAGATGCGATGCTGTTCAATATTCTTTCGTATATGTCAGATCAATTGTTCGGCGAAGGAAATACGGCGGCATCCATTGACGAACTGTATCTGTTCCTGTCCAATATGACTGCGATCGAATATATCCGCAACGCAATGAAACGAGTGCGCAAGAAAGAATCCTCGGTGATTTTGGCAAGTCAGAACATCGAGGATTTTTTGCTGCCGTCCGTGCGCGAGTATACGAAACCGCTGTTCTCGATCCCCACGCATCAGTTTCTTTTCAATGCGGGGCAGATAAATCCCAAAGAATATATGGATGCTCTGCAAGTGGAGCCTTCGGAGTTTGAACTCATACGCCATCCCGAACGCGGGACCTGTCTGTACCGCTGCGGGAATGAACGGTATCTCCTGCGCGTGATCGCGCCCGCATATAAGTCTGCGCTGTTCGGCGCGGCGGGAGGCAGATGATGGCATTCCCGATTGCGGCAATTCTCAAAAAAGCGGCGATCGCCGTCGGCTTCAACAGGAAGGTTCTTAAAACTGTCGGATGCATTGCGCTCGGCCTTGTGGTCATTATCTGTATGCCGATGGCGGCTGTGCTTGGCATCTTTTCCGGCGGCGCGGGGATCGACACGGGAAAGATAGAGATCCCGCAGGAAGAGGTTTTACAGGTAGAAGAAACAATGGAACGTATCGAAGAGAAAATGCTTGAGAAAGGGCTTGGCGAGGAGCGCATCGAGGAGGCGATGGTGCTCTTTTCTTTTTGTCTGTTTCAGTTTGCGGAAGAAGAAAATTTTACAGAAAGACTGGCGGGATGTTTTGAAACAGAACAAACGGACGAAGAATTGATCGCGGCGGTCAATGCAGAGTTCGGCACAAATATTTTACCTGAGGAGTTTCGGGATCTTGTAAACGAGATTCAAAAAGAGGAGGAAAAGAATGAAAAAAACAACGATCACGATTTCGTTTGACGAAGAAAAACTGTCGGCATTGAAAATGTATCTGGAGCAAAGCAAGCGAACGGCGGAGGACGAATTGGAAAAGGCATTGGAGACGCTGTATCTGAAAACTGTTCCTGCCGGGGTGCGTGAGTTCCTGGACATGAAGTCGGGAGCAGGAAACGCGCAGCCCGTAAAACCCAAAAAGGCAAAATCTATTCCTCTTTCTGCAGTGGGCGCAAAAGCTGCAGAGGCGAGTATGGGAAAGGTGTAAAGCCTACGCCATCTGCGCGGTTTGAGCGGCTGTTTGGCGGCGTGTGGCAAGGTTCGGGCTGAGGACGGGGAAACACCCGCAGGAGCAGGAACGGGCAAAATTCGGGGAGTTAGCAAGAGAGTTCATCGCAATAAAAACAGCGATACGTTGGGTCGATTTTGAAGCAGGAGAAAGAGTCGGTGCCGTATACGGCCCTCGACTCGGCTCACAGCGGACGGCAATGCCGCCCGCTTTTATAATGTTTGTATTTTACGAAGTTATTTCCGTTT
>CATYEP010000084.1 GCA_958405585.1 uncultured Eubacteriales bacterium | reverse complement strand
CTCGTCATTGACGAGCCGCGCTTCGTTCTCTCCCTTTCCTTTTGCTATATATTATCTCTTTACGGTACGGCGCAATGCGTCTGCCGTTTTTCAATCACCCTTCCCGATCTTCTCACATTCCTCAGCAAGGCGCAAAATTTCATCGCCGTATTTTTTCTTATTCCTTTTCAATACGGCATTGTACACGGGATTTGCCAACAGCATCGGAACGACGCCAGCCGCTGCAACCGCTATTCCCGCCGCCGTCAGATTCCATACAAGGATCATGCTCATGCCCAGTCCAAACACCAGACATCCCAAAACACCCATGCTCAACGCACAGCCTGCGGCAACATTTCTGACCCGCGCATCCAGTTTTTTCAGGCGCATGAATTTACTTTCCTGTCCGCCGTAAAATCTCCGGATACTCTCGATCTCCCGACGTTCTTCTTCGGTCGGAGCGCGATAACTGTATTCAAATTTTTTATCTTTCCGCTCTTCCATCTGTATCCGTCACCTCTTTAAGCCCTTTCAGCATTTGATTCGCACGCACAATCATGAATATTCCCAGTACGATGGTCAGCATACACACAAAAAATCCCGTCACGCAGTTCAGAATTTTCATTTTCGCATCTGTACCTTCCGAGAACACGGTCACCAATGTCGTCTGCAATGCCAGCAACGAAACGGAGGCATCCGTCAGATTGATATTCCGAAAGCTCTGCAGCAAAGGATCCTTATACCTTTTCACCTTGGCAAGATTATAGATTGCAAGGGTCACTTTATAAAAAGTATAAGCAGCCGACCCGATCGCCATGATCTGCGTATGCACGGACGGACTGTCCGAAAGCACCATCTGCGTTACGGCGCCCGCCAATGCCGTTTCCAGCACCAGCAAAGCAATTCCGCAACCCCTGTACAATTTCAGCTTACCTTCGTAAAGTTTTTTTGCGTCCTCGCCCGCTTTTTGCCGTACCTTATGCCCGCCCGACAAAATCCCGAACCGCAAACCGCTTAAAAATAAATAATACCCCGCGACCGAAGCATACCAAACGGAATCAGCTAAAAACGCAAGCACTGCATTCAAAATCACGTACGCCGCATTCACCGCAAAGGAACATACCGCAAACACGATCGTCCGAAATCCGTAATCGCCGATCAGATTCCCCGTAAACCGATGGCGCTTCGCTGTTTCCACAACAACTGTCTTTACCTGCGGTGCACAATGTATGACCGTATAAACCGTATATCCCAAAAGCACCGCTGCTCCGGCATAGAGAACGTACGATATCGGGTCAAGCCCTCCGATCGCAGCAGCCGCAACAGCCCCCGCTATAAAAACTGCCGTCAGACACCAAGCCAAAACACAAAACCAAAGTTTAGGTTCTTTCAGAAACCGCAACACTTTCATCGCCCCGTTCTGTTTCATTCGGTTACACCCTGCAGTTTCACTATAAACGTACTTCCCTTTCCGACTTCGCTTTCCACCGAAATTTCTCCGCCAAGAATATCGATGACCTTTTTTACAAGCGCAAGCCCGAGTCCGTTGCCCTCCTGCGCATGCGAAGTCTCTCCCTGGTAAAATTTATCAAAAATATGCATCCCTGTCTCACGGGAAATTCCGCAACCTGTATCCGATATCTTTACCACCGCCTGCCCGTTTTCCGCGCCAAGCGTGACTTTGATCTTCCCGCCCGTTTCCGTAAATTTAACGGCATTGGAAATCAGATTATTCCAGACGATCTCCAGAAAATTCGGATCAGACTTTACATACACTTCTTTCAGATCGCAATCCAGCTCCAGTCCTTTTTCATCAATTTTTTCTTCAAACTGTAACAATGACTGTGCCAGCATTTCATCCAGCCGTATCGTTTCATACTGCGGCGATAATTCCTGATTCTCCAGTTTGTTCAGTTTCAGAATATTCGTCACCAGTGCAGATAACCGATCCGACGCCGATACAAGCACTTGCGCATATCGGCTCCGAACCGCAGGATCTAAATTTTCGTTCCGCATTGCCATTGCATAACTACGCAGAATGGAAATCGGCGTCTTCAGTTCGTGCGATACGTTTGATATAAAATCATTATGCACGACTTCCGTTCGCGAAAGTTCCCCCGCCATCCTGTTGATGTTTTCCGCTATCAGATCGTATTCGTCGTACCGCCGATACGAATGCGAAATCTGCAATCTGACCGAAAAATCTCCCGCAGCGATTCTCTGCGTCGCTTCCAAGATCCGCTCCACCGGCCGGTCTACCGTGATTTTTCGACGCACCGCGTCGATTACTGTGCATACCAACGCCAAAAATGCGATCGTGATCAGCATGACAACAGAAAGAACCGCTCTGTCTCCGCCGAACTTTCGGCCGACCGCATCAAATACTATGATTGCTACCGTGATGATCACCGCGATGGTAACAAACAATATTGCATATCCCGCTACAGAAAGAAACCGTCTCTTTTTCATCTGAGAACCGCCTTGTAACCTAACCCGTGAACCGTGAGAATTTCAAATCCACTGCATTCTGCCGTTTTTTCGCGCAGCTTGGACATATAAACATCCACCGTGCGCGACGTTGCCGATGAATCATAGCCCCAGAATTCCTCCATCAGCTGCATTCTCGTAAACGTACGCTTCGGAAACGACAACAACTTAAAAAGCAGATCAAATTCCCGTACCGTCAACGGCAATTCTTCTCCGTTCAGATACGCCGTATGCTCTTCCTTGTTCATCCTGAAATTTCCGACCGTCAGTTCACGGCTCTTTTCAATCTTCGCGCGGCGCAGCAATGCCCCCACCCGCAGCAAAAGTATGTCGGCATCGAACGGCTTGACCACATAATCATCGATCCCGAGTCCGTATCCCTTCATCTTCGAAGGTTTGTCATCCAATGCCGTCATGAATAAAATCGGGATCTGCGCATCGGTCCGCCGTATGGCTTCCGCCAAAGCAAAACCGTCCGCTTTCGGCATCATAATATCACTGATCACCATATCAAACGACTCTTCTTCCACACGGCGCAACGCATCTTCTCCGTCCAGGCAGGAAACCGCTTCATACCCGCTCGCAATCAGCACGGAACAAACCAGTTCATTCAGCGCCCTGTCATCTTCCGCAACCAATATCTTTACCATACAAACTTCTCTCCCCGATTTTCATCTCCATCATACACCTTAAGTGTTTCCGTAACAATAAAAAAATGTTAAAAAATTGTAAATCTTTTTCCGCCCCTTATGCAACCTATTATAGCACAAACGGCTGAAAAATCAACCGCAATAAAAAGCGGCGGCGCACAAAAATTTTTGCGCGCCACCGCTTTGTCTCCGTTCTTTATTTCTTTTTTTGGATCAACGCCCACATCGCTTCCGCCGAATCGAAATTGACGGGAATAATGTCCGCGGGCGACAGCTCTATGTCAAACGTATCGCTGATTTCGGCAACGATCTCCATAATATCCAACGAATCCAGCACCCCGGCTCCTACCAGACTTTTTTCCGTGTCAAAATCCACGTCCGGTCTGATCTCCTTCAACAATTTCAACAGCTTTTCCATTATACGTTCACTCCTTTTCTGTTTATTTTACTTGTTTCCACAAAATCCCTAAGCAATATCAGAGATCCGTTTTCCGTAACCTTATACACGCGCGGAAGCTTTCGGCTCAAAAATAATCCGATCCCCTCAGTTATCGAATATGCCCCCACTCTCTCAAACACCAGCATATCGCCGACTCCGACATCTTGAAGCGGCAAGTTTTTTACCAGCACATCTGCCGATGTACACAAGGCTCCGCAAATCATCCACGGCACTTCTTCCGACCCTGTCTCATCTTTCGCCGCACCGCGGTCGCTTATACTCTCCCGCCCCGATGACTGCACCACATGCCGCAAAAACGGATGCTTCATGCCCATCATCTGCCCGTAATAATTCAGATGATGGATCCCGCCGTCCACTATGCAGAAATGATTGCCGCGTGTTTGCTTCGTATCCACGATACGCGTACAATATTCGCCGCATTCCGCCGCTATAAAACGCCCCATTTCCAACACGATCTCACATTGTTCGGGAAACATATCCAGCATCTTGGAAAATGCGCGCAAGCGGTTCTCTTCTTCCGCCGTTTCCTCACCTTCAAAGTAGTTCACGCGAAGCCCCGGCCCGTATTCGATTCTCTTAAAAGGCATTCCCGCAAGCTCCGCCTCTTCCGCAAACATCTTCAGTTTCTCAATTTCCCTGATCACCGTTTCCAGCCGCTTCTGCGTCCCTGCATAAAACTGTACTCCGATAATTTCGATCTCCAGACTTTTGCTTTTTTTCACGATCTCCAGCACCGTCGCATCGTCCATTCCGAATTGGTTTCCGCTAGATAGGCGTAAAAGCACCGGAAGCCTCCTTTGTTTTTCCCGAGCCAGCCTGCAAAGTAATTGTACCTGCGAAATCGATTCCGCCGTGTATACCGCCCGACTCCCGCATTCCTCGATGACACGGCGGACATCCGTTTCCGCTTTGTATACCCCCGATAACACGATCTTTTCCGCAGGGATCCCCGCCGAACGGCAGATATCGTATTCTCCGGGCGAGCAGACTTCAAAGAAATCTGCCGTTTTCAATAGTTCTTCCACAAAAAACGGATTTGCCTTCACCGCAAAGCATATCTTCCGCTTTTCGCCCAGTGCCTGTCGTATTTTTTCCACACGGCTCCGCACTCCGTCCGCATCAAACACATACGCGGGCGTCACGATCCCGCTTCTCTCATATTCCCGCATCAAAATATTTCTCCTGTAATTTTTTTCTGTCTATCTTGCCGTTTTCGTTCAGAATAAAATTTTCTACCCTTACACACTTGTGCGGCACCATGTAGGAAGGCAATTTGCCGCGGAGCAACACACGGATATCCGCAGGCAACGCCTCTCCCTGGTAAAATCCGTAAATTTTATCCGTCAGGCGGTTGTACATGCAGACCGCCCTGTTCACCCCCGTCAATGACAGCATGACGCTTTCAATCTCCGACAGTTCGATCCTGTGGCCCTGGTGCTTGATCTGAAAATCTTTTCTCCCGACAAAACAAAGCCTGCCTTCTTCGTCATAATACGCGAGATCTCCCGTACGGTAAACAGGCTCCAGATAACTTTTGTTCAGCGGATTTTGCACAAACGCCTTTTCGGTCGCCTCCGCGTCATTGTAATAACCCAAAGACAATGCCGTTCCCGAAACACAGATTTCTCCCGTTTCATGCGGCAGCGTAACCTGTTTTCCTCTTTCACTCAGCAAAAACACACGTTCGTTCGGAAACGCATTCCCGATCGGCAAAACCTCTTTTTCGTACAATCCTTTCTCGATAATATAGTAGGTACAATTGCAAGTGATCTCCGTAGGCCCGTACAGATTGACAAACATCGCTTCGGGCAAATGTTTTTTCCAGACATTTAACTGTTTGATAGGCATCGCCTCTCCGCTGAATAAAACTTTGCCGATCCGCTCAGGGACTTTGTAATCGAACGCGTTCAGCGTCGAAAGGATGCACAGCGCCGATACCGCCCAGATCAGCACCGTTACTTCACGCCCGATCAGATAATCGATCAGCATCGACGGAAACGAAAACAGTTTCTTGGGAATGATCTGCATGGTCGCTCCCGCTTTTAGCGTCGAATAAATATCTTTGACCGACACATCAAAATCAAACGGCGCCTGATTCCCGATCACCTCTTCCGATCCGATCCCGAACAGCGCTGTAAACTCTTCGATAAAATCTATGACCGATCTGTGCGATACCGCAATTCCCTTCGGAGTTCCCGTTGACCCGGATGTGAACATCACATACAGCGGATCTGTATCCGTATGCCTGTTCCTTACCGTCTGCAGAAGAATTTCGTCCGTTTTTTCAATACCGTCTGTCAAATTTCCGATCGTTGCGATCTGCGTTTCTTTTACCTCGGACGGGAGCAGCGCCCTGCATTTCTCCTGTACCAAAAGCAACGGAAAGCCCATCTTTTCCCAAATTGCGTCCCGCCGCGATCCCGGATGCAACGGATTCAGCGGCACATAAAAACAGCCAGCATACACACAAGCCAAAAACGCTGTCACCGTTTCCACGCTCTTTTCGCCGAGAACCGCCACAGGTTTATGCGGCGAAGTCATAGTCAAGATCCCCGCAGCTATCCGCTTTGCGTTTTCCCGCAACTGTGCATATGTCACAGACTTTTCTTCATCCGCAAACGCGATCTTGTGCGGAAATTTTTCCGCGCTCTCTTCCAAATACTCCAAAACATTTTTGATACGACTCACTTTTTCCCTCCTTTCACCAATTTTTCATAACGCGGCAGATCTTCTTTCCAGGTCGCATACTCCGGATCGTCCCGACGATCCGCCAATTTGTAATTTTCTTTCAGATGCTTGCCTATGTACCCGCACACCTTCAGTGCGCCCGAATAATTCAGATGATCTCCTTTATCCCGCGTATCCGTCTTCCAGCTGAATTTCAGCTCATCAAAATGCTGATTCAGATCGATAAATTCAAGCCCGCGCTTTTGCGCATAATATTTGACCGCATTGAAACGGCTGTAATCCCAGACTGTGACCGAAGGTATCTCCAAAAGCATCAGCGCGATCCCGTTTTCTTTGCACATTGTATAGACTTCTTCCAATGCGTCTATATGCTTTTTCCCGATCTTATACACCCTTTCCGTTTCCGTAAACTTTTTCTGTCCCGTATAAGGATGTACGGATGTATTATAATAAAACCCCTTATTTGCACTGCGCTCATGTTTCGGCCTGCGCGTGAACCAGTCCTTCCAGCCCGTATGATTTTTCAGTACTGGAAAAATACTGTTCACCAGATGCTTGAAAGAATTTCCGACTACCGTCGTGCTTTTATCATAAAAAAGGTGATCCACTTCAAATACGACAAGTTTCGGCATCTGCACTTTCAGCAACGCACGCAGCCACTGCGCTGACTCCCAAGGCAACTGCGCAGGCTGTGAACATACATACGAAGTAAATCCGTAATCCTTGTACAATTCCATGGGCGATATCGCACTGTAAACGCCGCTGTGCCCGAAAAACAGTACATCCAGGGAATTGTCCGGTTCATCGAATATACGTATCGATTCGTGCGAACGCGTATTCGATAAACGTACTTCCTCTTTCGGCATTACCAGATAGGATACACTGTGCAATACCGCCAACAAAAGCATAAGAAATACGATTGCTTTCAGAACACTTTTTATCCGAGACGTCTTTTTTTGCAGCATCCTTTCCTCTCCTTTCTCAGAAATTTCCGTAAATGAACGGAACGACCGAATACATATCCCCGTAAGCTCCGAACAATACCAGAAATACGGCTATGGCTATATAAGAAGCCCAGCGTACCGGCAATACCGCCGCCGTTATCTTGCCACGTATGTCGATACCCCGTTCTTTGACGATCCCCACCGCCAGCATCGCCGCTATCCCGACCAGGGCAATGATCCATTCTTTATAGTCAAGCCCCAACCCGAAAATCGAACCGCCGTACGGCCGGAATACCGACGAGAGTATGTACAGCCCGTCGCCAAGGCTGTTTGCCCCGAAAATCGTCTCGCCGATCAGAATGATCAAAATCGTGCGTACGTGCCGGAATATTCGCAGCCCTAAATTTTTCGGATC
>CATYEP010000083.1 GCA_958405585.1 uncultured Eubacteriales bacterium | reverse complement strand
GATCACGCCGAGCGATTCGTTCAATGCTTTTATCGATGAATTGTCGCAGGTATTGGAATTGGAAAAAGTCAAGACGCGGCATATTGACGAATATTTTCAGCTGTTGCTGAAAAATGAAGGTATCGACCTGGACGGGAAGATCGACTATACAGCGAAAGTACCGCTCAAATATCTGGAATATATTTATTCGGAAAAATTTTACAAAGACGTACAGAACAAGCTGACAAAAATATACAACGGGATCGTGGGGATGTTTCTCAGCGAGGAGTGCGCGGCATTTATCGGAACGGTGGCTGGAAATTGTCGCAGACAGCTGGAGCTGTACAATGTGATCAAAAATGCGAGCGTGCGTGTCCGCCGTGCCGTGCTGGGAGAGATCAAAGAGAAAGCGGAGGGAGGTTTGTATTATACGAAGCCTTTCCGCGAACTGATGAATGAAGTGACGGCTGCGGAAGAATTTTTTTCGAACGATCTGAAGAGCGAAAAGATCAGAAATTACAGTTATTTTTACAATCGGATACTTTCCTTTTACAGGGCGGGATCGTTTGTCATGCGGGCATACGGAAAAGTTACTTCGGGTGCAGCGGAAGACCTTGCGCGCCTGCGCGAAACGGTTGCAAAGGAGATGAACGATCTGCGCAGGTACAAGATAAACCGCGGCGGGGTGGAAGTGGAAACGTATGCGGAGAGAATTGCGCGCCGAGCGGAACTGCTGACGGAGATCGACGTGATTTCGGAACATGTTCGGGAGATCGAAACTCTGTTCGGAAATTTCTGCGAATTGTTTGAGATCCTGAAAGGGAACGAATATTTTGTCAAGATCGGAAAATGCGGCACGTATATAGAACTGGCGAGGCTGTTTTATAAAGAGATCGTCCGCAAAACGAAAAACAAATTCGGGATCGGCAAGGGCTTGCAGCGGAGCGATCCGTATACGCTTTGCCTGATTTTTGCACTGCTTGGCAGGCAGTTAAAGCCGCGTTACGGACTTGTTTTTGTAGATGAAGGGCAGGATATTTCGGAAAACGAGTATCGCCTGCTGCATTTTTTCAATGAAGATGCGGCGTTCAACGTATACGGGGATCTTGCGCAGAACATCACAGGATACCGCGGTTTGCATGACTGGAAATCGGTTGGAGCGGGTCAGAGTTATGAATTGAATCAAAACTATCGGAACACCAATCAGATCGTGGAATTTGTATCTGAGAAATTGAAGATCGGAATGCAGTCGATCGGGTTTGACGGGCCTCCGGTGCAATATGTCGGGGTTCGCGGCATCAGCGGATTTTTTCGGGATAAGAAAGGCTTGAAAGCGATCATTGTTTCGGAAGATTCGCTGGAAAAATACAGCCGCAAAAGTTACAATATACCGGGGCGAACGAACAAGATTTCGAAAAGTAAGATCAATCTGATGACGGTTTATGAATCGAAAGGATTGGAATTTACCTGTGTGGCGGTGGCGGATGCGGATATGACGGTCAACGAAAAGTATATTGCCTATACGCGCGCGCTGAAAGAGCTTGCGATCATACGGGACGAGAAGAGCGGAGAAAAGGATGAAGAATAATTTTTTGTTGGATGCTGACGAAACGGTACTGGATTTTATACGATCTTCCGAAGAAAGTTTTTGTGCGGCAATGAACGAGCTTGGGGAAGGGCAGGCGGCAGAGCGGTACGCTGAATTCAAGGAGATCAATGACGGTTTGTGGCGCGAATATGAACGCGGTGAGATATGCAAGAAGGATTTGATGACAGCGCGTTTTTCCCGTTTTTTTGCAAGATTGCACAGTGGGGCGGACGCGAAAGAAGCAAATGGACTGTATTTTAACAAACTGTGTCGGACGGGGTATCTGCTGCCCGGAGCGGAGGAATTTATACGGGAGCTGAAACGGCGCGGACGGGTATATCTGATCACGAACGGAACGCCAGCGGCGCAATACGGACGATTGGAATCGCTGGGACTTAACGGGTTTTTTGACGGCGTATTCGTATCGGATGAAATCGGGTATGCGAAACCGGATGTGCGTTTTTTTGAATTTGTTCTTGCGGCGGCAAGTGTAAAGAAGGAAGATTGCCTTGTGATCGGCGATTCGCTTACATCGGATATCAAGGGTGCGAACGCATCGGGGATCGAGAGTATCTGGTTTAATCCGAAGGGAAAGACAGCAGCAGGTGCCCGCCCGGATCATACGGCGGACAGCTATCGGGGAGTGTTGGAAATTGTGGATTCACTGCAATAGAGAAAAGGATATACGAATCGGGCGGAAGCGGATCGGGCTTCCGCTCGATTCGTATGAAATGGTGCGAAAATGGCAATAAATCATGCCGTATATTTATTGAGGGAATATGCCCGACAATAAGCCCAACGCTTGCTAAAATCGCGGAATTGTTGTATAATAAAAATGAAAAAAATTGGCAGTGCCATGTCTGAAATTAAATTTTTTGGGCGGCTTGCGGAAAGGATTCGGAGGGAATATGGCAGGAAAGAAATCAGCAAAGACTATGTTACGGGAAAGTGTGGCTTTGAGTGTCCGTGCGCAGCAGTTTTACGGTTATGCCGATTATTTTAACCGCGTACCCCTTTTTACGGCGTTGCAGGTATCCAATTCCGGTTCGGAGACGATCGAAGATCTGGATGTACAGATCGAGTGTGCGGAAGGGTTTCTGCTGCCTTTTAATAAACATCTGGAAAATGTGCCGTTTGAAAGCACGGTGGAGATTTCGGCAGCGAATATTGTTTCGCCGCTGTATTTAACGGAGCTTTCGGAACTGGCGCAGATCAAGATACGGGTGGCGGTACTGCACGGGAAAGACGTGTTGGCGGAGGAAAGCGTAGAGCTTACCGTATTGCCGTTCGATTATTGGAGCGGAAGAGCGGGCAATGCGGAGCTTTTGTCCTGTTTCGTGCGTCCGAAGGTAGCGGAATGCCTGCGCGTACTGAATGAAGCCGTGCCTCAGCTGCAGAAATGGGGTGTCAGTTGTGAATGGCGCGGGTATCAGGAGGGGGATAAGAATAAGATCCGCCAGATCGCGGCGGCTGTTTTCGCGGTGGTAAAACGCCAGTCGATCGAAAAATCGGCGGCGGAATATAATTATAATTCACCGGTACCCGTGGGCGATATCACCGTGATTTTAAAGAATAAAGTCTGCACATCGTTTGAACTGGCGCTGTTTTTGGCTTCCTGTTTTGAATGTGCAGGATTGCATCCGGTGCTGACGATCGGAGAAAAGAGCGTAAGTTGCGGTGTTTGGCTGTATGACAATTGTTTTTCGGACAGTGTCAGCGACGATACCGTATTGTTACAGAAATATTTGTCGGACGGCATCAACAATGTGAGCATGTTCGACGTGGAAGACGTTTTTGCTGGGAAGAATGTCAATTATACGGCCGCCGAAAAGCATTATATGCAGAAGCTGGAAAGCAACTATTACGATACGGTGGTGGATGTCAAACGTTGCAGGCTGGCGCGGATCGCCTCATTGCCGCTGAAAGTGCGCGGTATTAAGGGATATGAGCTTTTGGGCGAGAACGAGACGGACATCAATGCGGCGCCCGAATCGCTTTCCGGTGCGCGAAAGCTTTCTTACGACGGCAAAGTGACCCGGAATAAACAATGGGAACGCCGGTTGCTGGATTTATCGCTGAAGAATACCCTTCTGAATTTCCGACCCGAGAAAAACACACTGCATATTCTTTCGGCGGATATTAACGAAACGTATGAAAGTCTGGCGGGCGGCGAAGAATTTTCCCTGATGGAAAAGACGGCGGACGTGAGAGGCGTGATGACGGCGGCGGATTATTTCCCCGCGTCGGGCAGTCTTTCGATGCTGGCGGAACTTTTGAGCGTGGAATTGAAAAATCATCGGCTGCGTACCTATTCGGAGCGCGAAGCGGTGGCAGATGTCTTGCGCTTTCTGATCAAGAAAGCGAAAACGGCGGAAGAAGAAGCGGGGGCGAATGTATTGTTCCTTGCATTCGGATTTCTGAAGTGGTATGAATCGCAGGGCAGCGAACCGCGGTATGCGCCGCTGGTGCTGTGTCCTGTCCGCATAACGCGCAGCAAAGGCGGAAAGGGGTATTCCGTAGCGTTTGCGGAAGAAAATATGCAGATCAACAGCACTTTGCTGGAATTTTTACTGCGTGAGTTCAAGATCGATATCCGCGGATTGGATAACATTGCATCGGGTATCCGCGTATCCGAAATCATGGCGATGGTGCGGATGGAAATTTTGAACATGAAAGGCTGGGAAGTGCTGGATGAAGTATATCTTGCCAACTTTTCATTTGCGCGGTTTGCGATGTGGAACGATGTGCGGAAGAACATTGATAAATTCCGCAAGAACGCACTGGTGAAATCTCTGCTTGATAACAGGATGGAGCTGGCGGACAATGTGTTTGAGGACAAGGCGGAGGATGATTATGCACCGTCGGAAGTGCTGACGCCGCTGATGGCGGATTGTTCGCAATTCGAAGCGATCGCGGAGGCGGCGGCAGGCGCGACGTTTGTTTTGCACGGGCCTCCGGGAACGGGCAAGAGCCAAACGATCACCAACATTATAGCCAACTGTCTGAACCAGGGGAAGCGCGTTTTGTTTGTGGCGGAAAAGCAAGCGGCGCTGTCAGTCGTTAAAAAGAGATTGGATTCGATCGGACTGGGTGATTTTTGTCTGGAACTTCATTCGGCGAAGCTGGATAAGCCTGCGTTGCTCCGCGGGCTGGAAAATACGCTTGCGCTTGCGGCGGAGCAGGATGATCCTGATTTTGAATCCAAGAATGAACAGATCGGAGAAGTCCGTAAGACGCTGAACGAGCCGATCATGGCGTTGCATAAAAAGCGCCGTCTGGGCGTATCGGTGTATGAAGGCATCCTGATTTATCTGAAAAACAAGAACGCACCGGACGTATTGGATATAGAAAGCACGTTTTACGACAGCCTGACCAAAGAGAAGCTGGACACATATGAGAATTTGCTGATCGAGGTATCGGCGGCGGCGAAGCAGTGCGGCGGAGTTCATCGTTCGCCCTTTGAAAACGTGAATCTGACCGATTACGATGCGGATCTTCGTAACCAGGTTTATTATTCTTCGGAGGTGCTGATTGCTGAGATCAAGCACGTTAAAAATTATCTGAGCCTGTTCCTTGATTTTTATCGGCAGAGAGTGAGCGCTTTTACGGAGAAAAAGATGCAGACTCTGCTGCAGCTTATCGATCTTTTGCGGAGCGGGGCACTGGACAAATATTTCCATTGCGATGAAAACGAGTTTTATGTATTTTTCAATGCAAACCGCAGGTTGGATCGCCTGCTCGGAAATTATTTCAAGAATTTCAAGACTCTGATCGATATTGATTGCGATCCGGCCGTGATCGAGCAGGAGCTGGACAACTGGGGCGAGAATTATAAAAGTTCGAAAGTTTTGTCCACGCTTGTCAAGCGGCTGCGCAAGAGTGCGGCGGTCAAACTTGCTCCGTCGGAGGAGACGAAATACATCGGGATCGTTGCGCAGATCTACGAGGATCTGAAATTGGTGCGGGACAATACTTCGCTGGTGCAGAATTTTTCCGACCGCGGGGGGAAGATCAGCTTCAAGAGGCGCGACGAATTCATGGAAGCGCTCAAGCAGATGCATGCACTTGCGGAAGGCGTGTTCATGGATTACAATGCCGACAGTTTCAACAGTGTTTGCGTAAAATCGGCTTCAGGCGGATATGCGGCGCCCATCCTGGACGGATTAAAGCAGTCTTTACAGAGTTTCCGCACCGCGAAGGATAATTTCTGCGACGTGATCCGCGCAGACACCGAGCGTTATTCGGATGAAGATGTGCTGGATTATTTCAATGTAAAAGCGGGTGCTCTGATCGACAACATCGATATGCTTGCGGCGTGGTGCCTGTTCAAGAAGATATCTGCGCAACTGGACAGCGAGGGGTTAAGTTTTGTGACCGATTCGCTGGAATCGGGTGCGGTGACGTCGGAAAATATTCTGGAGAGTTTCCGTAAAAATGTATACCGCAATTTTGTGGAAACGAACATCGGGGCAGACCCGGTGCTTTCCAAATTTTCCGCTGCTGTTCTGGAAGAAAAGATCGAGCAGTTCCGTGTATTGGACGAACAGTTTGCCAAATTGTCCAAAGCACACATTCGCAACAAACTGATATCCAATCTTCCCACGACGTCGACGGAAGGCGGCCTGAGCCTGGAAGTTCTGGCGTTCCAGCGCATTGTCAAGAGCAATATGCGCGGGATGACGGTCAAGGAGTTTATTGCGGAGATACCGGAGCTGTTTGCGCGGCTTGCACCCTGTGTTTTAATGAGTCCGATCACGGTGGCTCAATATCTTAAAGCAGAACCCGATCTTTTTGATCTGGTGGTATTTGACGAAGCGTCGCAGCTGCCGACGAGCGAAGCGATCGGCGCGCTGGCGCGGGCGAAGAATGCAGTCATTGTTGGTGACCCGAAACAGTTGCCTCCTACGTCCTTTTTCAGTTCGGGTTATGTGGATGAAGAGAATCTGGACACGGAAGATCTGGAAAGCATACTGGATGATTGCCTTGCGCTCAGTATGCCTGAGAAACATTTGAATTGGCATTATCGGAGCAAACATGAAAGCCTGATCGCATTTTCGAACATCATGTACTACGGCGGAAAACTTTGCACATTCCCTTCGCCGGACGCATTGGAGAGCAAAGTTCGGCTTGCATTGGTGCCGGACGGAATCTATGACAGAGGTTTTACAAAGCGCAACAAAGCGGAAGCGGAAGCGCTCGTGGATGAAGTGGTGCGCAGGCTCAAAGATCCGAAGCTCTGTCGTTCGAGCATCGGTGTTGTGACGTTCAGCACGGCGCAGCAGGATTATATCGAAAGGCGGCTTTCGGATGCGCTTGTGCGCAATAAGTTGGAAGATGCGGCATACGAGCGTGAAGAACCGCTGTTCATCAAAAATCTGGAGAACGTGCAGGGCGACGAGCGCGATGTTATTCTGTTTTCCGTTTGCTACGGGCCGGATCGAAGCGGCAGAGTGGCGCTCAATTTCGGGCCGCTGAATCAGACGGGAGGTTGGAGACGTTTAAATGTCGCGGTGTCGCGGGCGCGCGAAGAAATGGTCGTATTTTCGTCCATGACGTCGGCGATGATCAATCTTGCAAAGACGAACAGCAAGGGCGTGGCGGGTTTAAAAGCGTTTCTTGAATTTGCGGAAAAGGGAAAGACGTCGCTGGCGATCAGTTCGGATGAGCTCAAGAGTGCGCAGAGCGGGATCGGAAAATATGTTGCGCAGGAGCTCAAGACGTACGGTTATGAATGTCGGTATGATGTCGGCGTTTCTGATTTTAAAATCGACTGCGCGGTGGTGGATCCGAAGAACAAAAAGCGGTTTATTCTTGCGATCATCTGCGATGGGACGACGGCGTTTCATTCCAGTGCAAAAGACAGAAACATTCTGCAGATACAGACTCTGAAGATGAACAACTGGAACGTGGTACGCTTGTTTACGATCAATTTTATCAACAATCCGAAGCGGGAGATCAAAAAGATCAAGGAGATTTTGGATCGTCTGACGGGAACGGAGAAGATCGGGCGCGACTATTTATCCAAATACAAGAAAAATTATCGGTTTGCAAAGCTGGAGCAGACGCAGAACATGTCGCAGTATGTTACCTGCGGTGAAAACGACGGCGAGATTCTTGCAAGGCTGAAAGCAATTTCGGTGGCGGAAGAA
>CATYEP010000082.1 GCA_958405585.1 uncultured Eubacteriales bacterium | reverse complement strand
AAGATGTAAGCTTTTTAAAAATTTAATGGTTTGATTGACTTTTTCAGCAGGATTTAATACAATAAATAAGCAGGCAGATCCGGACAAGATCTGTCGATACCTTGAAGAATGCCGGTATAAGTTCCGGATTATAGGAGGGAAAATCAGAATGGCTGAAAAAGTGGATTTGTATGAGTATTTTAAAATACCCAGGAACGGAGACAGAGGCGGTTTTTTGAATGTTTATCGTCACAGTGAAATGCCGGAAATGGGAATCACGCGAATTCGTCCTGCAATGCTTGTTCTGCCCGGTGGCGGCTATTGCTTTGTGTCACAGCGGGAAGCTGAACCTGTGGCACTGGAATATTTCAAACAGGGCTTTGATTGTTTTGTTCTCGATTACGATATCGCGCCGTACCGCCATTATCCCACCCCCGTTTTGCAGGCGGGAATGGCGATGATCTATCTGCGTCGAGAAGCGGAGAATCTGCATATCGACGCCGAACATATTGCAGCGGTCGGTTTTTCGGCCGGCGGACATTTATGCGGAATCATTTCTTTGCTCTGGGATGATCCTGCGCTCAAAGAAATGTTCAAAGATGAATGTGTCAGAATCCGTCCCGATGCGTCTGTCTATTCTTATGCAGTGGTAACTTCGGGAGAAAAGGCACATAGGGGATCTTTCGAAAGTTTCTGTGCGGATAAAGTCGACCCGGAAGATTATTCTTTGGAGAACAAGGTTCGTTCTTCTGCGGCACCGTCCTTTATCTGGGCTACTACAACGGATGACGCCGTGCCTGTCGAAAATTCCCTTATGCTGTATGCCGCATTGCATAAAGTTTCGGTTCCCGTCGAGCTGCATATTTTTGAAAAAGGCCCGCACGGCATGTCTACTTGTGACATTGAAGTGTGTAACGGTGAGCCGACCGATCCCGCTTATAAACACGCGGCACATTGGCTCCCCCTGTCTTTTGAATTTTTGAAAAACAACGGGTTTACAATCAAAATAAAATAAATAAAAGAGAGAGCGTCTCCCGAAGTATTCTTTCGGGAGACGCCCTCTCTTTATAAATTATTTTCCGATGCGGCGTTATCTTGGTATCGGTGCATACTGATTTCAATTTTTATTCGGATCATTCCGAAGCTAAAGAGATTGCAAATTTGTTTTTATTCCAGCCTGCTCATGATTTCAGCAAGAATGATACCGTTACCGCTTTTAAAAGGGGCGCGAGCAAGACGAACGGGCAAATCGTGATCGTCGGCAAGGTCTGCAAGAGCTTTTTGCAAAGTTTGCGGCGAAAGATCTTTTTCTTGCAGGACGTGGCACAGTCCGCGTTCTGCAAAATAACGAGCGTTTTCCACCTGGTCGCCGCGAGAGCGCCCGTTATCCAAAGGCACAAGCAGGGCACATTTTTTCAATGCCAGGATCTCAAATACGGTATTCGAACCAGACCTGGATAAAACATAATCCGCGCAGGCGTAGGCGGATGCCATGTCTTGTTCAAAATCTTTTGATACGTACCCTGAAAATTGCGGCGAATTGTTGCTTTTGCCGCGTATATGCAGGACATCGAACGTATTTAAAATTGTTGGCAGACATTGTTCGAGAGCGCGGTTGATCGCGGCGCTTCCGCTTCCGCCTCCAAATACAAGAAGCACGGGCTTATTGCCGGTAAAACCGTATTTGCGGCGCGCCTTTGCGGGATCGGCACCGAAAAGTTCCTCCCGCACGGGGGAACCGCTGTATTTCCCGTTGGGCAGATGTTCGGCAGTTTCGGGAAAACTTGTCAATACAAGTTGGCAGCGTTTTGCAATGATTTTATTGGCAAGTCCTGCCGAGTAATCCGATTCGTGGGAAAGGACGGGAATATTCAGCTTTTTTGCCGCGAGCACGATGGGCAGGGAAACGTAACCGCCTTTCGAAAACACGAGATCGGGGTGTACCGTTTTCAGTATTTGCTTTGCCTGTTTTACGCTCTTGAAAAAGCGGCAGGGAAGCGTAAGATTTTGGCGAATGCTGCCGCGGACAAGTTTGGGCGCGGAAAAAGAATAAAATGCGATCCCTGTATCCTTTAAAAGAGAGTATTCAATGGCGTGTGTGCCTGCATAACTGACTTCGTAATGTTCTTTCAGTTTTGGTAAAAGGGCGAGGTTGGGGATGACGTGTCCCGCGCTTCCGCCGCCGGTCATTAATATTTTTTTCATAAGCCCTCCCGTTGTCTCCGTTTTATCGTCGTAGTTAGTATATTTCTGCGGGCGGTAAAATATTATTGCGGGACGGAAATTTGGTTTTCGTCTTTACAAAACGGGGAAAGTTGGCTATAATAAGATGAGAGTTTTTCTTTTCAGGAACGAAAAAATGAAAAAACGTTCTGAAAAAAGAAGAGAGCAGGAGGGAAAAATGGTTTTTACATCCTATGACAAAAAACAGATCTTTATTCGGGAATGGGCGCGTACGGAGGATCCTGTAGGCGTGGTGCAGATCGCGCACGGCATGAACGAGTATGCGGCAAGGTATAACGCTTTTGCCGAACGGCTGAACGAGTTGGGGTATATAGTGGTTGCGGACGATCACCGCGGACACGGTGATACCGATTCTGAAACACTGGGATATTCGGAAGGGGATATGTTCGACGACACGTTGAAAGATATGGCGGGCATCGCGAAAATGTATCGGGAAAAGTATACGGGGCTTAAATATGTACTGTTCGGCTTTTCGTACGGATCCTTTTTGACACAGGCCTTTTTGGAGCGTTACGGCCATTATATTGACGGGGCGATCATAGCGGGAAGCTCGCGGCAGAACGGAGCGGCTGTGACAGTCGGTAGAATGGTTTCGGCCCTGGGCGGAGCGATCAAGGGAAAAGATGCTCCCGCGAAATTTGTGAACGGACTGGTTTTCGGCGGATACGATAAAAAAATCGGCGAGGGAGAATGGCAGTGGCTGAGTACGAATCGCGAAAGCAACGATAAATACCGGGAAGATCCGTTTTGCAATTTTATCTGCAGCTATAACTTTTTTTCGGGATTTTTCAAAGGCTTGTCCGGACTGTATAAAAATGCGAACGCGCAAAAGTTGGATACGGAAATGCCCGTTTTGTTGATTTCGGGTGCGGACGATCCCGTGGGCGGCACTGCGGGTGTGGAACGGCTGTTTTCTTTTTATAAGCGCTGCGGCATGAAGCGCGTCAGGAAGGTTTTGTTGGAGGGGGGCAGGCATGAGTTTCTGAATGAACCGGAACACTTTGAAGAAGCGTTCCGTGAGATCGCTGCGTTTTTAAAGAACGTATCCCGCCGTTCGCGCTGAAGCATGCCGTAACGTCCGGATTTTTATGTGATTTTTGCAAAATAAGCGGCTGTGGAACAGGGAGAAATATTTTGAAAAGGTCATTTTTAAAAACATTTTAAAAAGTTTGAAATAAAGGCGCATCCTTGGGGTCGCAGAAGAGAAACAAATATTATAATGAAAAAAGAAGTTGTGGTTTTTTGACGAATTTTCTTGAAAAAAAGCGCAATATATGGTATAATTATAAGGTAATATAGGGCTTGCTGCAATCGATTGCGGTTCCATGAAAAAAGTGAATGACACGGAGGAAACCATGGCGGGAAAAAAGTACAGTGCGGAAGACATAACCATACTGGAAGGGCTGGATGCGGTGCGTCTTCGCCCGGGTATGTACATCGGGTCGACGGGTGTAAAAGGTCTGCATCATATTCTGTGGGAGATCGTCGATAATGCGATCGACGAGGCGTCCAACGGATATGCAAGCCGGATCGAAGTCAAATTATACAAAGACGGGAGCGCGTCTGTGGAAGACAACGGGCGCGGTATTCCGACCGATATCCATCCCAAAACAGGGGTTTCGGGTGTGGAAGTTGTCTTTACGCAGTTGCACGCCGGCGGTAAATTCGACGAACATAACTATTCGTTTTCGGGCGGTTTGCACGGCGTAGGCGCTTCGGTCACGAATGCGCTGTCCGAATGGCTGCGCGTCGAGGTGTATCGCGGTACCGTTTACACCATGTCATTCCATTCTTACTATGACGAAAAGAAAGAAAAATACATGTCCGGCGTTCCGGATGAGCATCTGAAAGATACGAAAGTCAAAACGGACAAGACGGGAACGAAAGTCTGGTTCAAGCCGGACGCAAATGTTTTCGATACGGTGAATTTCAATTTCGAAACGGTATCCAAGCGTCTCAAAGAGCTTGCTTTCCTGCACAAGGGGCTTGAAATCAATTTCGTGGACGAGCGTGTCTCTGAAGATAAAAAGCCGATCACGGTCAATTACAAATATGACGGCGGCTTGCACGATTTTGCTGTTTATCTCAATGAAGGCAAGACCCCGTTGTATGAAAATCCGATCGGTTATAAGACAGAAAAAGACGGGATCCTTATTGAGTTTGCCATTCAGCATACGGGCGAATTTACGGAAAGTCTGTTTTCGTTTGTAAATAATATTCCTACTCCCGAGGGCGGTTTTCATGAAACGGGATTCCGTACGGGGCTGACGAAGTGCCTCAACGACATAGCAAGGGCAATGGGGGCGCTCAAAGAGAAAGATCAGAATTTGCTGGGCGAAGATTTCCGCGAAGGATTGACGGCAATCTTGTCCATCAAGATGAAGAACGTCCAGTTCGAAGGACAGACCAAGACAAAACTCGGCAATCCGGAAGCGCGTCTGCCGGTGGAAACGGCGACGATCGAAGGAATGAATGCGCTGTATGCAAAGCCGGAAAACAAGCCCATATTCGACGAGATCATCAAGAAAGCGCAGAATGCGGCGCGCGTGAGGATCGCGGCGCGTCAGGCAAAAGAAGTGGCGCGCGCGAAAAACTCGATCGATAACCTGACCCTTGTCGGAAAGCTGGCGGCGTGTACCGGAAAAAAGCCCGAACTCAACGAATTGTTTATCGTTGAGGGCGATTCTGCAGGCGGCACGGCAAAACAGGCGCGCGTCCGCCAGACGCAGGCGATCCTGCCTTTGCGCGGAAAACCGCTGAACGTCGAGAAAAAACGCATCGAACAGGTGCTGGCGAACGAGGAGATCCGCACGATCATTTCCGCACTCGGCGCAGGCTACGGCGGCGATTTCTGTATGGACGATCTCAAATACCATAAGGTCATTATTTTGTCGGATGCCGATCAGGACGGTATGCACATCCGCTGTATTCTTTTGACATTCTTTTTCCGCTATATGCGTGAACTGATCAACAACGGACATGTTTACATCGGTATGCCGCCGCTGTACAAAGTATATAAAAAGGACGTCGTGGAATACGCGTACGATGATGCGGAACTGCAGAAAAAGATCGAGATCGTGGGGAAAGGGTATCAGATCCAGCGATACAAAGGTCTGGGCGAAATGAGCGCCGAACAGCTTTGGGAGACGACGATGGATCCCGCGCACCGCAATCTCATCCGCGTGAACATTGAGGACGCTGCCGAGGCGGAACAGATGGTTACGGCGCTGATGGGCGACCGTGTCGAAGCGCGTAAGGAATTTTTGGCACAGAACGCGAACTTTAACAAGGTCGATACATTTATCGACCGCGTGAATATTTAACGGGAGGCAGATATGGCAAGGAAAAAGAATAATGGCAACGATCTCCCGCAGCAACCGCAGGAAGAACCCAAGGGCAATATGTTTCTGACTCCGCTCGAAGAAGTTTTGCCCAATTCCATGCTTCCGTACGCCGAATACGTTATCCTTGATCGTGCATTGCCCCGCGTCGAAGACGGGTTGAAGCCGGTGCAACGCAGGATTTTGTATACGATGTACGACATGGGACTCACGCCCGACAAACCGCATAAGAAAAGTGCGCGTATCGTCGGGGATTGCATGGGTAAATATCATCCGCACGGCGATTCATCCGTCTACGATGCAATGGTGCGTATGGCGCAGGATTTCAATATGCGCATGACGCTCGTAAACGGACACGGAAACTTCGGCTCTGTCGACGGCGATCCGGCGGCGGCCATGCGTTACACCGAAGCGAGGCTGGAACCGTTGGCCCTCGAACTTTTGCGGGATATCGAAAAAGATACCGTTCGGTTTACGCTGAACTTTGACGATTCCCTCAAAGAACCGGAAACACTGCCGGGAAGATTTCCGAACCTTCTCGTTAACGGTGCGTCGGGAATTGCGGTCGGACTTGCAACGAATATTCCGCCGCACAATCTCGGCGAAGTCATCGACGGTATCGTCGCCTACATCGATAATCCGAAGATCAAGCTGTTTGAAATGATGAAGTACATCAAGGCTCCTGATTTTCCGACGGGCGGCTATATCGTGGCAAACGAACTGGTACAGGCATACCAGACGGGGCGCGGAAAGATCCTTCTTCGTGCAAAAGTCAATGTGGAAGAGGGGGATAACGATAAGAAACTGATCGTCATTACCGAGCTTCCTTATCAGGTCAACAAGGCGAAGCTCCTTACGAAGATCGCGGAGCTGCGCGAAGAGAAGAAGGATATTTTAGGCGGTATCTCCGAGATCACGGACGAATCCGATCGCCACGGCATGCGCGCGGTGATCAAGGTCAAAAAGGATGCGGATGTGGATAAAGTGCTCAATGCTCTTTATAAGTACACCGATCTGGAAACGACATTTGGTATCAATATGGTCGCCATCGCGGAAGGCAAGCCGCAGCAGATGGGACTCCTCGATATCATCAAATATTATGTGGCGTACCAGCGCGAAGTGGTACTGCGCCGCACGAAATACGATCTGGCGCAGGCAAAAGAACGCTGCCATATTTTGGAAGGCTTGATCATAGCCGTTCGCAATATAGACGAGGTCATCGAGATCATCAAAAAATCGGAGAGTGTGCCCGTCGCAAGACAGCGTTTGCGCGACCGCTTCGATCTTTCCGAGCGCCAGGCTCAGGCGATCCTCGATCTGCGCCTTGCAAGATTGACCAAGCTGGAAATTTATAAGCTGGAGCAGGAACTGGAAGAATTAAAGAAACTCATTGCAAAATTGACGGCGATTGTTGAGAGTAAAAAGCTGCAGATGCAGGTCGTACAGGATGAGCTGAAAGAAATTAAAAAAGCATATAAGAGCGAACGCAAAACATCGCTCGTTTTGGATGTCGCAGACATCAAGGTGGAAAAGTTTGATGATGTGCGTCCGGTAGAAAAATGCGTATTGTGTTATACTGCCGACGATCAGATCAAAGTTGTTTCCGAAAAGAATTTCAATATGTCCGACAAAAACCTGAATGAAAAATCTGCGGTCGGCGACATTTTGAAATTACAGCTTAGGACTGCGACGGATAAGGTCGTTTATTCCTTCACCAATATGGGCAACTGCTATAAGATCGACTTTGAAGGAATCGAACCCGGTAAGCTCAAGGGCAAAGGTATGAAGTATTCGCAGATCTGTCCGGATGCTCAGGAAGGAGAAAAACCCGTCGCGTTCTATGAAGTGGGCGAGAAAATGCCGAAAGGAAGTCTCTTGTTCTATTCCAAGCTCGGATATGTCAAGAAGAGCGATTGGAAAGAATACAATATTCTTAAATATGCGTTTCAGGCAGTCAAAGTCAATGAAGGGGATGAGATTATCGGCATTGAGACGGATGATCCCGAACCCACAACCACTTTGTTCTTTGTCACGGCGCAAGGTATGTGCCTGAATGCGTATAAGAATGATATTCCCACGCAGGGCAGGATCTCGGCAGGTGTGCGCGGCATTGCGTTGGCGGACGGTGATTATGTCGTTTATGCCGGTCAGATCGACGGAGAAGG
>CATYEP010000081.1 GCA_958405585.1 uncultured Eubacteriales bacterium | reverse complement strand
TAACCTTGCCCTTTAGGGCTTTCTAAAGCCCCCACTTTAGTGGGGGATATTTACTGTATAAAGAAAACTACGCGATAGTCGCATGGTCGGGCAGAGGTTCACCGAGGCATCTTAGAGCATTTCGGTATTTATGGGATATCCGAAAGGAATTTGCACGCAATTTGTGAGAGAAAAGGAAATTTTCGCAGTCCGTTTCAGCGTAGAAAACACGAGGGAGGAGGACGTTTCGCCGGGCGAGCCGACCTTGTTTGCCAGCGTGCGGCTGTAGATGAATTGCGAAAAGACGTATTCAGAATGCAGAGGTCTGTTCGGCGAGACGTGTGCAACCATTCTTTGCAAGGGCAAGTTTCTTATGGGGGCTTGGGATATATCGACTCGTTGACTAAGGCCGCCGTCATTGTCGAGTTCGGCGACCTGAAAGATTATTTTTATAAGTTCGTCAGCAGACCTTCCAAAGTGGGTCTGATATCTCGGTTCTCTGCGAGTTTCAGGGGGCGTATCTCGCCAAGAGGAAAAATCGTTCTGACCGATAATGCGCGGATACCATTTTGCGTCCATGCACACCATTCAGGACAATATTCCCGTGGATAATGTGATTGCCATGTACAATTCGGCGCACAAGTACGAGATGTTGAGCTACCGTTTTTCTATCTCTCTTTAACAAAGAGAGAAAAAAGTTTTCCCGCAAGGAGAGGAATTAAAAGGCTGTTTTGTCACAAAAGGAAAGAGGCGTTGTGCGAAAAATCGCACAACGCCCCTTTCCTTTTTGCTTTTGTAACGGATCTTTCATCGCACAATTGCAAAGCAATGACCCGAAACAAATTTAAAGTTAATCGTGTTTTGTTTGTTCCGCGTCTGAATTGCCGCCCGTGTGCGGTGTGTCGCTTGTGATGGTGGTGTTTTGTTTGTGTGCGGAGCGATAAGCGGCAGGGGTGACCGATTCAATGTTTTTGAAAGTTTTGATAAAGGAATTCACTTCAGCGTATCCGGAAAGCAGGGAAATTTCGCTGATGGGCAGATCTGTTTCGGCAAGAAGTTTTTTTGCTTGCTCCATTCTTTTGATCAGGATATATTTCAGAGGTGAAATTCCGCTGTATTCCTTGAACAAATGGGTCAGGTAAAAGCGGCTGATGTACATATGACGGCATACGTCGTCGATGCTTTTGATGCTTGTATAGTTGTTATCGATAAATTCCTTTGCCTGTTTATAAGATTCGTTTGTTTTAAAATAACTTTCGTTGTCGTAGGCGAGGATCCGCAGTATATGCGCAAGGAGAATCTTTACGATATTACTGGAAATTTCGTCGTAGAAATATAGCTTTCTGTCTGCTTCGTAAATGAGGTGCGTAAAAAGCAAATCGAAAAGTTCGGCCTCGTTTTCTGTGTGGATAACAGGACAAGCGTCTTCCTTGAGCAGATAATTTTTCTGCATATTTTCCAATTTGATATTGCTTACGCCGAAAAAGTAGAAAGAAAGTTCTTTTCCTGCTTCGTAGTGCGGCAGATGCGGGTTAAAGACGAGCAGGTCGCCTGTACGGATAGGCAGGGTTTTTTCGTTAATAAAAACAGAACCTTCGCCGCTGCGTACAAACAGGATCTCCAAAAAATCGTGTTCGTGCTGTTGCTCTTTCCACGTTTTGGTGCGCTTGAGTTCGCCTACATATAAAATTTTAGGTTTCAAAGGCTGCGTGCTGTTTTTGTGGAATGTCATATGTTGGCGTATGTCGCTGTCTTTGCGGTGAATGTCGTTTTTCATGAATCTATTATAATATAAAAAAATGAAAATTTCTATAATATTATAAAAATAATTAAAAAAATTTTCAATTCAGAGTGTTAAAATATAAATTTTTTTGAAATAAACATACTTTTTTGCGGACAAATTTTGGCAAGTTTGAATGTTGAAGTCTGTTTTTGCCTGTGGTATGATAAGTTCAGAACAAAGCGAGGTGGAAGCGATGGAACAAGAATATCTTCTGGAAATGAAGGGCATCGACAAGCGTTTCCTTGGTGTACACGCATTGAAAGGTGTAAACCTGAACCTGAAAAGGGGAGAAGTAGTTGCGTTGGTCGGTGAAAACGGAGCAGGGAAATCTACATTGATGAAAGTGCTTACGGGCATCCATCAGCCGGACGGAGGGACGATCACTTATGAAGGGCGTCCTTATTCCGTTCGCAACATACGCGAGGCGCAGGAGTTAGGCATCGGGATGATCCATCAGGAACTGAACATGATGAATCATCTTACTGTAGCGCAGAACATTTACATAGGCAGAGAAAGCATGATTGCCAAAACCTGGATCAACGACGGTGCGATGATCAAAAAAACGCGCGAGCTGTTCAAGTACATCGGCATCAATATCGATCCTACCGTCAAACTTGGTACTCTCACTGTCGGTAAACAGCAGATGGTTGAAATTGCAAAAGCCGTTTCGCATAACACAAAACTGCTGATCCTGGACGAGCCTACAGCGGCGCTTACGCAGACGGAGATCGAAGAATTGTTCAAGATCATGGCAGATCTGAAAGCAAAGGGCATCGGCATGATCTACATTTCGCACCGTATGGACGAGATCAAGCGTATTTCCGACAGGGTCACCGTCATGCGCGACGGAGAGTACGTGGATACGGTGGATACCGATAAAGTCACCAAAGACGAAATCATTCAGATGATGATCGGGCGCGTCGTGTACGAAGATCCGAAACAGAAAAGCAATGTGCCCGCGGATGCGGAAGTTGTTTTGGAAGTAAAGCATCTGACGAGCGGCAATACAATCAAAGACGTCAGTTTCAAACTCCGCAAGGGCGAGATCCTCGGTTTTTCGGGTTTGATGGGCGCAGGAAGAACGGAAGTTGCCCGCGCCATATTTGGAGCAGATCCTTTCGACAGCGGCGAAATTTATATCAAGGGCAAGCGCGTGTCAATCAAGAGTCCTGCGGATGCGGTCGCCCACGGTGTCGGGTATCTTTCGGAAGACCGCAAACGCTACGGCTTGATGCTGATCAAATCGGTTGCGGAAAATACGGCGATCGCTTCTCTTGAACGGTATACGCGGTTCGGATTTATCAGCGATCGCAAGATTAAGGATGAGGCTCGTGAATATAACGCCAAGCTTCGCACAAAGACGCCGTCGATGGAGCAGCTGTTGAAAAATCTTTCGGGCGGCAATCAGCAAAAGGTCATTATTGCACGTTGGCTGATCAAGAACAGCGACATTCTGATATTCGACGAACCGACGCGCGGTATTGACGTTGGTGCAAAGAGTGAAATTTACACGCTGATCAATGAACTTGCGGCGCAAGGCAAATCCATTATTGTTATTTCCTCTGAATTGGTAGAGGTGCTTCGACTGTCCGATCGTATTCTCGTGATGTGCGAGGGCCGGAAAACGGGCGAGTTGGATATATCCGAAGCGAATCAGGAAAATATAATGCAACTATCTACAAAAAGGGAGGGAGTGAATTATGGCACAGCAATCTAAGGCACCGAAAGCCAACGAATTTGCCGTCGCGCTCAATTTGCGCGGCAGAACGCGTCAGTTCGGTTCAAAAACGCTCAACAATCTGAAAACAAACGGCAAACAGAATCTCATTATCATGTTGGCTACGGTCGTGTTGTTTTTGATTTTCACGGTCATCAATACGAGCTTTGCGGACGGGTTAAATATTTTGACAATGGTTCAGGAACTTGCTCCGTACGCCATCCTCGGCTTAGGCGTTACTTTCGTTATCGCAACGGGCGGCATCGACCTGTCCATCGGTACGGTTTGTATCGCGTCTGCAGTTATTGCAGGTAAATTTTATACGGACGGTTTGCCTTTGTGGCTTGCTTGTATCGCAATGGTCATAATCGGCGGGTTGTTCGGACTTCTCAACGGTTTTCTGATCGCAAAACTGAAATTGCCTCCGTTCATTGCAACGCTCGGCACGATGATGTTTTCCCGCGGTATTTCCGCTATCATAGCAAAAGAACCTAATGTCTTCTTCCCGACAGGTTCTTTGTTCCAAAGTGTTTTCTCCAATCTGAACGATTTTCCGATCGGTTTGGTTTGGGTCCTCGGCTTGCTGATCGTTTGTATGTTTTTAATGTACAAATGCAAGATCGGCAGATACATCCTTTCCATCGGCAGTAATGAAGAAGCGACCCGCCTTTCAGGTATCCGCGTTGACAATTACAAGATCATCGCCTATGTGATCAGCGGTCTTTTGGCAGGTTTTGCGGCGATCTTCTGGGCGGCGTCAAGTCCGACCGTAACATCCGCGACCGGAAACGGCATGGAGTTGGATGCCATTGCGGGCGTCTACATCGGCGGTACAAGCTCGACGGGCGGTATTGCTTCTATCTTCGGTTCCCTGATCGGCGCGGTTTTGTTGGTAGTACTGCGCAACGGTTTGAACTTTGCGCTCGCTACTTTCAACGTTTCCGTGGAATCTTCGTATATAACCTTTGCGGTCACCGGTATTATCGTTGTTTTGGCTGTATTTATGGATATCCTGAAAACCAAGGCGGCCAACAAGGTCAAAGTGAACGACGCGGCGGTTAAATGCAAGGCAAGATTCCGTGAGGTATCGGAAGAGCTTCGGGTGAAAAAAGACTACATACTTTCGGATAAAAAATTGTCATCGGAAGAACGCGCCGCACAATGCGCGGCGGTCGATGCACAATATGCGGAGCTAAAAAAAGTATTTATCGACGAGTACGCAAAGTGTAAAGTTGCCGACGCAGAAGCGTTGAAGCATCTGAAAGAAAGCAAGCGTTTGGCAAAAGAAGCCGAAAAGGCGGCAAGAGCAGCCGAAAAGGCGGAAAAAGTAAATCATAAGAGATGATTTTGGCAATGAGCAGGGCAGCGCGCTTTGCTGCCCTGTCTGTAAATCGAAATGAAGTGTCTATGGACGCTGAAAATATTATTTTTCCGTAAGGAGGAAAATTATGAAAAAGTTTCACAAATTGCTGTGCGCGGTTCTCGCGCTGACATTGACCGCATCTGTCGGTATCGGCCTTGTGGGCTGTAACAGAGGGGGCGAAGATAACCCTACGATTCAGGTAATGGCAAAAGGACAGACGCACGCGTTCTGGAAATCCGTACAAAGAGGTGCGGAGGCGGCGGGTAAACAATACAATTACAACATCGTTTTCCGCGGCCCGAAAGATGAAAAAACCAGTAGCATTCCCGACCAGAAACGCCTCGTTTCGGCAGCGGTTTCCGATAAGAACACGAAAGCGCTCGTCATCGCGACGATCGGTCAGGGCTTCGGCGATTATCTGAAAAAAGCTCAGGAAAAGAATATCCCCGTCGTAGAATTCGACAGCGGAATTTTCGATAAATCGGAAATTCCCAATCCGAGCCCCATCGTTTCGAATGTTGCCACTTCCAACAGGTTGGCGGCAAAATTGGCGGCAGAGGAATTTTATGAAGCGGTCGTCAAAGCGGAACTGCAAAAGGGAGCGGAATATAAAGTCGGCATTATTCAGCACGATCAGTCGCAGACAGGTATCGACCGTGTGGAAGGTTTTAAAGAGGCTTTGCTGGCAGTGGCACAAAAGGATGAGTTGGGTTCTTATCTGAAAATCGAAAAAGAACTGCAAGATGAGGGTAATTACCAAAAGGGTCTTGATGCGTTGCAGACGAAAGGTTGCAAAGCAATATATATGTCCAATGAAGGCGTCGTGAAAGAATGCTACGCGGCTGTAACAAAAAATCCCAATAAGTATAAAGAACTTCTGTTCTGCGGCTTTGATGCCGGCACGAGCCAGATTACTTGGATGAAGGATAAAGGCGAGAAATATGCAAAACTCGTCGGTTCCGTCGCACAGGATTCCTACAATATCGGTTTTAAAGCGGTAGAACAGGCAGCGTTCGCTCTCGATCCTACAAAGACTGTGGAAGAAACGGTCGGAATCGCCGGCGTATGGTGGAACAGCGGTAATGTAGATCAGATGATTGAAGACGGATTCGTATACGAAGGCTAAGCGCCGATAAATATAATAATTTGGTTCAGGTCTGTTTTGCGGGGTTTCTTTTCGGAAACCCCGCAAAAAATACTCCACTGTTCAATCACGCTGCTTTTGTGTGCGGGCGTATAGGAGAGATAAGATCGGTAGGGATAAGATCATGACGGCAAGTAAGTTTATCTCCCCGCGTGAACGCATGGCGTGATGATAAGAACATCCGGCACCCGCAAGAACGGGGGCAGATTTGGCACAAAGGTTCCCGATCTTCTCAATATAAGACAAGCACCGATTATAAGCGGGTGCATGAGTTAATTTTTTAATGTGCAACAGCATCGCATGCCGGTTTGGCCAAAACACCTCGCTAATTCGGCCCCGGCAAAAATAAAAGCCCGGAAAATCTTTACAGACTTTCTGGGCTTCTATTTTTTGTAAAAAAAGTCGGCTGTTTTATCCGTAACAGTATACGATATGGTCGCCGCCAGAAAATGATGATAGCTTATTTTTTATCGCAGCATGTCGCAGGAGCGTAAAAAAGGTTAATACTTTTTATTACACGGAAAATACAAAAGAATTGTGTCAAACGTCTGTTCCTGTGCTATAAATAAAGTCGTCAACAGCCGAGGAGTAAAAAATGTTTTCTGCATATGTTCGCTTTTTTATCATGTCCTCTCCAACAAGTTCAATCCCCGTCGGCTTCGGTGCGCACGAACGCTCAGCCAAAGATTTTGTGCGCCTGCCAAAGACGCCGTCGTGCAGGGCGTTTCTATCTATGTGACCAGGGGGGGATGGATCTCTTTTGTGGAGCGCGGAAGCGACAGACAATACGTCCTACCGTTATGTCAGGTTCGAAATAGCCGTTTCCCTCCGTGTATTTTCTGCGGCGGGATTCAAAGTGTACGGTGCGCCGAATGATGTAAACCTAAAGTTTGTACAAAATTTAATTAAAGTACTTGGGAATTAGTTCGGTATTGCTCCGAGCTCATTTCTTTTGGTTTCAGAGATATTCTCTCATTGTTCCAAAAGTAAATGTAACCCTTAGGCGGCGGATAAATTTGTCCACCGTTCCACAATGTCCTGAAGGGTTCTCACTCATATCCATTATTACAGTTGTTTTACACTCTGCGCTATGATTTGTGTTTAATTTCTTTTTTCTTGACATAAAAATATCCGCTTCCAAATGTTTGTCTGACTTTTGGGGTGCATATTATTTTAAGTCATACACCTTTTTTATGCCATAAATGCTTTGACAAAGGGCGTCCATAAAATTGTGTTTCAACTGTTACTTTCAAGTCACGGTTAAAAACTGTTTTGCGAAGCGGTTTGAGTTTGTGGTCGGAAAATATGTTCATCGGATAGGATGTTTTGTCTTGGTGCGACGTCATCAGATCGGCGGGGGGGTGTAACGGGTGCAAAAGATGTAACTTGGCGCAATTTTTTTCACAAAAGAGGAAAAAGTGTAAAAATGCGTCCAAAATGCTTGCGTTTTATTGCACAGGGGGCGTATAATCAATGCTCCGAAGAAAAGAAACGGGAGAGACAGGGCATGGAAGAAGTAGTGCATATACTGGTTCACGCGGCACTGGACAGTCTGAAAGTTTTTCCGTTTTTGTTTTTGATGTATGTACTGATCGAGCTTTTGGAGCACAGGACGAACATAACGAAAAACAAAAACGTGCTGACGGGGAATCTGGCGCCGCTTTTGGGAGCGGCAACTGGGATAATACCGCAATGCGGATTTTCTGTCATGGCGGCAAAACTATACGATAAAAAACTGATACGCACAGGTACGGTTTTGGCAGTATTTTT
>CATYEP010000080.1 GCA_958405585.1 uncultured Eubacteriales bacterium | reverse complement strand
CTCAGACAACATCACAGCGACATCTCTGGCGCAAGAATACTGTCCTTCTTTCGGCAATCCCGTACAATTTGAAAAGGACGTATTCTCCATTCCTAATTCACCGGCGCGCTCGTTCATCCTTTTTACAAACAGATCCTCACTCCCGCATAAAGTCTCTGCCATAGCTACACACGAATCGTTAGCCGAAGCAATGCAAATGCTTTCAATCAGAGCACTGACCGGATATTTCCCGTTTTCTTCCAGAAAGACCTGTGACCCGCCCATCCCGGCCGCACGATTACTTATAGTGATTTCATCGTCGAATGAAATTTTCCCATCCCTTTCTGCTTCAAAGCATAAAAGCAAAGTCATGATTTTACACATGCTTGCAATCGGAAGCCTCTTAGTCGGGTTATTGGCATATATTTCTGTGCCGCTGTTCCAGTCACAAACGTATGCAGCTTTGGAATTTTTCGCTATTTCGACCTCTTTTGTATCTGCAGATACACCCAAAGAAACCGCTACGGTTGCAACAATAAATACAAAAATAAAAAATAAGAGCATAACTTTCTTCATGGTAAACACCCCGTTTTGTTATACTCTTATTTTTCGTATTCTTTTTAATTTTATGCACAAAAATAAAATCAGTTCTATCATGCGGTCATTTCATATATTCGCGAACAAAAGCCTGCAGAAAAACTGAAAATTTTTCCGCGCGCCTTGTTGATTCAGCCAGAACATCTTCATGCTTGATTTCTCCCGCAACCATTCCGGCCGCCATATTCGTTATACATGAAATGCCTGCAACTTTCAAATGAAGATACTTAGCATACACAGCCTCACAAACTGTACTCATACCGACCGCGTCCGCTCCTAAAGCACGGAAAGCGCGTATCTCGGCGGGAGTTTCAAACGAAGGCCCCAGAACCTGCATATATACTCCTTTATGATACGTTAAATCGGCACAATTCGACGCTTTTATCATCGCCTCAGTCATTGCGCGATCGTAAACGTGGCACATGTCGATAAACACAGGAAAATCAACAGTCGCTTTTACTCCGATCAACGGATTTTTACCTGTCAGATTGATATGATCAGATAAAAACATCAGATCACCGACTGAATATGCAGGGTTGATCCCGCCCGCTGCATTTGTAAGGACAATCGAATCCACACCCAGCTCTTTCATGATGCAAACAGGAAGAACGGTTTCACTAATATCCCTGCCTTCATACAGATGATATCTTCCTTGCAAAAACACTACCGGAGTACCGCTCAGATTCCCGAACACAAGATTCCCCGCATGCCCGGCAACACCGCACTGCGGCATTCCGATTTGCCGATAGGATACAACTTTTTTGTTTACCAGCGCATTTAGAACCTGTCCCCAGCCGCTTCCGAGAATAAACCCGATTCGCGGAGAAACAAATCCCGCTTCACTTCTGATTTTTTTTACAATCTCCGCCGCTCTTATTTGGCCGCAATACCCTTCTTCCATTTCATTCACCTTTCAAAATTTCATAAATAACACTCTTTTGCCGCAATCCATGCCTTCTTGCGATATAATCGGCAATATTATCAAACCCGCACAATGTCCCCAGGTTAACCGCAGGTACATCCCGACCGTAGATCAACAGAGGCACATATTCTCTGGAATGATCCGTCGATGGCGTTGTCGGATCACAACCATGATCGGCTGTAAGTATCAAAACATCTCCCTCTTTCAAATTTTTTTCCATTGTCGGCAAATTCTTATCTATCTCTTTTAAAGCCTCAGCATACCCCACGACATTGTTCCTGTGCCCGTAAAGCATATCGGTATCGACAAGGTTCACAAACAACAATCCGTCCTGAGACTCCTTGATCAGATCCTGTAAAACCGCCAGTCCTTGCGTGTTGTTGCCTGTATGAAAACTTTCTGAAACACCTCTGCCGCCAAATATATCTTTGATCTTTCCGACCGCCGTTACAGGTATACACGCCTTCGAAAAACGATCCAGCAATGTTTCTCCGGGCGGCTCCAAGGCAAAATCTTTTCTGTCTTCCGTTCTTGTAAACTTACCGTCTGCATGAATAAACGGACGTGCTATCACCCTTCCGACTGCACGGTCTCCCTGCATAACCTCTCTCGCCTTTTCACAGATACAATATAGGTCTTCCAAAGAAATTACAGAAGTATCTGCTGCTATCTGCAATACGGAATCCTGAGAGGTATACAAAATCGGACATCCAGTTCTTAAATGCTCCTCACCGAGACGCTGGATTATTTCCGTACCCGAAGCGACCTCATTTCCTAAAAAATGAACCCCTGTCGCTTTTTCCAGATCATCCACAATATCCCTTGGAAACGCATTCGGAAACACCCTGAACGGATGCTCCAACACAAGACCAGCAATCTCGTAATGCCCCGCCGTCGTATCTTTTGCAAAAGTCTTTTCCGATAATCTTCCGTAAGCAGCTTTCGGATTCTTTACAGGAATAATCGCACGCTCGTTATTAAACGCTTTGGCAACCCCGTCTATGTTATTTAATCCCAAAGCCGCAAAATTCTTCAACTCCAAACCCGTTTCGCAAACTATGTTTCCGTACGTATCGGAGCCAAGATCCCCAAATTTTTCGGCATCGGGCATTGCTCCGATGCCGAAGCTGTCGATTACAACCAAAAATGTTCTCATAACAATCTCCACTTTTATTATACCACGTAAGACGCATTTTGCAAGCTATATTTTTAGATTCTTTTTCCGTAGTACATTTTTTGGCGTGTCTTTGAATAATAAAGCGCTCTCGCTTTACAAGTACAGCAAAGCAAGAGCGCTTTTCGTTAATTTCCAAGCATGTTTTTTATACTGATGCCATATCCCCTTGTCGGGTCATTGAGAAACACGTGCGTAACCGCTCCAACCAATTTTCCGTCCTGCAGAATGGGACTGCCACTCATCCCCTGCACAATACCTCCGGATACATCCAACAGATTTTTATCCGTGATCCTGATCACAAAATTTTTATTCTGTCGGTTGGTAATATCTGATTTCACGATCTGGATTGAATACTTTTGAGGAGTAATTCCATCTACCGTTGTATAGATGACTGCACTTCCCGGCTGAGCATTAAAACTTATTTCCGCTGATTCCAATCCCGTAAAATCATAATCTTTTTCAAAATTTCCGAAAATACCGCTTCCGCAATTCGTATCCGCCGTCGCGATTCCTTTATCATTCAGAAAAAGGCCTTTCAACTCTCCAGCCTTTCCGCGCTCTCCGCGAATCACATTTACGATGCTGCAACGGTAAATGGATCCCGCATTCAAACGCATAGGTTCTCCGCTTTCATCCGCCACTGCATGCCCGAGTGAACCGAACCGTAAGGTACCTTTTTCTATATAAGTGACTGTACCAATGCCAGATACGCTGTCCCGAATCAGAACACCCAGTTTATATTTCCCGCATACAATATCTTTTACAGGCCGAATTTCTTTCTGGATCTCCTCATGATCCCGTAGGATGATCACCTCTGCACACCCCCCGCCTTTTACCGCCAATGCACTGTCAATATCTGCCGCTGAATCTATCTTGATTCCCCCGTAAGATAAAATCATATCCCCGACAGCCAAGTCTGCCTGCCTTGCCGGGCAAGCTGTTCCATCTTCCGTAAGTATTTCACAAACTCCGACAATCTGTGCACCGCCCAATCCCATCGTAAAACCGGCAGGCATCCCGCCGATATATACTTCCTTTTTTTGAGCAAAGACAACAGTCCCTGCACAAGAAAAGATAAATAATAATACGCATGCAGCAAAAACCGCACTGATTTTTTTTATAGAATTCCGCATGAATCCCTCCGAATACCGTATGCTCTTACTTTGCGTAAGAATATATCGGTTTATGCGGAGTAAAAATTTCCATGACAGGATTTTTTCGACAAAAAATACCCATTCTTACATTTTACTGAAAATTTCATGCACGCCATAAATATAAGCGGAGCTTTATTAAGATTATGAGTAATTTATTTACTATCTGCCTGAAACAATTCTACTATGATCTTGGAGCAATTTTCAATTCCCAAAGTTCCGCTGTTTAAAGTCAAATCGTAATTTTGCGCGTACCCCCATTTCATGTTGGTATAAAGCCTGTGATATGCCGCGCGTCTTTTATCCTTTTCCCGAATACGTTGCTCCGGTGATTCATCGCGTTCACCATACACCCTCACGATACGTTCCGCGCGAAATTTTATATCGGCATGGATAAAAACCCTCAGGCATTCCGCCTTATTCCGCAGAATATAATCCGCACATCTCCCGACAATTAAGCACGATTCTTTTTCCGCCAATTCTGTAATAATTTTACACTGAATTTTCCAAAGATAATCTTCATTGGTCGGTCCGAAGACGCGATTAGAAAGAAAAGACAAAAATCCCGCCGAAGAATATTCGCCCGCTTCTTTTATATAATGTTCATCAAACCCGCTTTCTGCCGCAATTTTATGGATTAATTCACTGTCATAACATGGAATCCCTAATTTTTCAGCCACAGTTTTTCCGATCGTGCATCCGCCGCTGCCAAATTCCCGACTGATCGTTATAACTTTATTCATTCTTTAACATCTCCTTTCCCACACAAATCTTTTAACGGCTCGGTTATCTCCATATTCTCCGCTTTTTTCTCCGTTTCCATGCGACTTAACTTCTTCATCTCATACCCGATCAGCGCAAATGAAAGAATAAACGCTAAGCCATCCGCTACCGGACCTGACCAAAGCACACCTGTCACTCCCATATAGATCGGCAACACAACCGCAGCGGGTATCAAAAAAATTATTTGCCTGGAAAGCGTCACTACAGCGGATTTTACCGGTTTGCCGATCCCCTGTAAATATATAGCCGCCACAGTCTGGAACCCATTCAAAGGACACAACATCAAAAAAATACGCAATCATTTTACGGCAAATTCATTGTACAGACCTTCCTCTGACCCAAAAAGTATAACAATCGCCATCGGTGCAAACTGGAATATAAAGAAAAAGACAAAAGCAATAATTTCCGCAGCGATAATCGCAATCAGAAAGGCTTTTCTTACTCTGTTATAATTTTTGCTTCCATAATTAAACCCAATTACCGGCTGTGCACCGATCGCTATCCCAACCAAATTGACAGCATGATCTGATTGACTTTCATTACAATCCCCATCGCCGTCAATGGAATTTCAGCTCCATAAATCGATGCCGCACCATATGTTTTCAGCAAATTATTAAACAATACCATCACAATCGTAATTGCAATTTGCGTAATAAAACTGCTCACCCCCAAGCTCAATATACCGCCACAAACTTTTCCATGCAATCGCAAGGCCGATACATCAAACCGTAAGGTTTTAAATCTCGGAATATACGCTACGGATACGACGAAAGACGCGACCTGCCCCATTCCCGTAGCAATCGCCGCGCGTTGTACCCCCATTTTGAACCCAAAAAGACATATCGGAGCAAAAACTGTGTTGATCACAGCCCCGATCAACATAGAAAACATTGCAAATTTTGGACTTCCGTCAACGCGGATCACTGCATTCAGTGCTGTCGATATCATCGTAAAAGGCAAATCCTATACCTATAACATACCCATATTCGAGTGCATACGGACGCAAAGATTCCGTTGCTCCGAAAAGTCTGAGTATAGGATCAATAAATATAAGAAAAACCGCCATAACAAGGATCCCAGCCACAGTTACCATAACCAAAGAATTACCGACGCCGTTTTTTACACTGTTCTTGTCTCCTTCACCAAGCTTCAGACTTAAATATGCTGCTCCGCCATCTCCGATCAATACAGCCAAAGCCAACGCAATAATCGTTATCGGAAATACAATGTTTGTTGCACCGTTTCCCAGATAACCTACTCCCCAGCCGATAAATATCTGATCCACAATGTTATACAACGCGTTTACTACCAATGAAATCACACACGGTATTGCAAACTTGATGATAAGCTTTCCAACCGGCTCCGACGCAAATATGCTTTTCTTCTCCACCGTTACTTCTTCCATTTTATGCCTCCTTATTAAGTAACATGTTACCTATTTACCCCAAACAAACAGGCGTGAGCGCTTTTACAGCAATTCGCACTCAGCCTGTTTGGGTTTATTTTTCCATTCTTTAAAAAGTTTCTGAATCGATGTTCTTTAGAAGAATATCTGTCATTTGAAGTAAAGCCTGTTTCTGCTCTTGCGTAAAATTTCTGCACAGATCCTCGAACACCTCTTTGTCCTGCGCCAAAATCATCTTATGAATACCTGAAGATTTTTCCGTACTCGTGATCTTTTTATATCTGCGATCTATCGAAGAAGGTACACACTCAACAAATCCCTTTTTTTCAAGTTTCTGCAACAATTTTGTCATGGCTGGGTGTGTCACATGTTCGATCTCTTCCAGATCATTCTGATGAATTTCCGTCCATCCGGCCTCCTCTAAACGGCTGACAGAACCCAATACACGCAGCTGCACATACGTCAACCCCATCGCGCTCGCTTTTTCATCCATTTTTTTTCGAAATACCCTGCTGATGATGGCTATTTTTAAACCAAAAGGCATTACTCCCGCCATGCTTCTTACCTCAGACAAATAAGTAACATATTACTTATTATATACACATTCAGAAAAAATGTCAAGTAAGACAATGCCTAGTAAAAAATTTTTAACACAATGGTAAAACGTCGATGAATTTAACAAACTATTATTTTACAATATTCTCTTACTTTATTTACGGGGACTTTTCCTTATTACCATTATAGAACTGTTCTAAAAAACAAAAAAAGCCGACATCTTCTATTCCTTAGAAAATGTCGGCTTTCTGTAATGGTCGAGGTGACGGGACTTGAACCCACGACCTCTTGGTCCCGAACCAAGCGCGCTACCAAACTGCGCTACACCTCGGACAGCCAGTATATTGTATCAAAGTTTTTTTTCTTTGTCAAACATTCCATGATCTTTTTTAGATGAATTTTCAGAATTTTCCTTATTTTCCGCATAAAGATTCTTGCCGATATTTTTATAATTTTTGTTTATCCAAGGATAGACCCGTACCGCCAGTACAGCTGCCAGACAACATAAAACAACGTCTTTCGGTAAATAAATCAAATTATATAGCAACAGCGCATTCCATGCACCAGCATTGTGATAGTAGTAAATCCACATCAACATAAAATAAGCGATGCCGATAAGATAATTGGCACCTGTTGCCGCCATTGATGCGATGACACTGCGACGGAAAGAAGATATATTCCTTCCCACTATGATTCCGGATACGAATGCTGCGGCAATGAACCCGATCAGGTAACCGAACGATAGCTGTAAAACATAACTGAAACCGCCGGATCCTCCGGCAAAAACTGGGAGCCCCAGCAGTCCCATAAACACATAGACAGCCACGGCAATACTTCCCCATTTAGGCCCCAGCAAGAGCCCCGCCAATACAGCAGTAACCGTCTGAAACGTGAGCGGAATATACGGGATGGGAATCCGGATAAAAGCCGAAGCAACCATCAAGACGACAAACAATGCGCATTTCGCTACATCAGCCGCCGTTTTATAACGCCGCACCCCAACAGAATCCTTATTTATTTCAGACATAATACTCTCCATTTCCGCTTATTTAAATTCTTATACTCACTTCTCCTGATGAAAGCAGTTTGATGTTTCCATCATCAAACTGCACTTTCAAGAAGCAATTTTCATCCAGATCCAATACAGTCGCCCGACCTTCAACATTTCCAGAAAAAACTTTCACCCGCTTTCCTATCACAAGTGACCTTTTTTTATATTCAGCAAAAAAGGCACGCTGCGGTATCCGCTCATAATAATACCGAAATCTTTCGATGATCTCTGCGGCAATTCTGG
>CATYEP010000079.1 GCA_958405585.1 uncultured Eubacteriales bacterium | reverse complement strand
AACTCATAAAAATTTATACATAACGCATGCTTATCGGCTTCTTCATTCCACTATTGAAATCCATGCTCCAAAAATACGAAACATCCTCGATCCCAGTCAACATTCTTTCACAAAAAAATGATCAGTCCGCTCTTGCAGGCAAGACAGCCCATTCTCATATTTTTTATCGGCTGCATACCTGTTTGTTTAAAAAGAATGCCGCAAGGCGCAAATTTTTTGCGCCTTGCGGCATTCTTTCTGATTCAATATTAAAGCAACTGCTTTCTTTGTTCATCCTCCGAAAGCGGAGAAAGATATTTCGGAGCAATATCAAAAACGGTCACCGCACCCGTTTTACCTTCCTTTGCCAACCGATACACAGCACGTGCATAGGCAACCAAAACACTGGAAGTAAACTCAGGATTGCTGTCCAGCTTTAAAGAAAATTCCATCAAAAATTTATTGTCCGTCGCAGATTTTCCCGAACGAAGCACAAAACCGCCGTGCGGGATCCCGCTGTGGTTTTTCTTCAGCTCCTCTTCCGAAATAAAATGAACGGTCGTATCGTAATCGGAAAAATAATTCGGCATTTCTTTGATCTCTTTTTCGATCCTTGCAAGATCCGCCCCTTCTTCCGCCACGACATAACATTCGCGCGTATGCTTTTCGCGCGTCGTCAGGTCGGGGTTTTCGCCGCTGCGCACCTTTTCCAGAGCGCTTTCGACCGGTACCGTATACTGCCGCGCGTCTTTTTCGCCTTTCACCCGTCGGATTGCGTCGCTGTGCCCCTGGCTTACGCCCTTTCCCCAAAATGTATAAGAAGATCCTTCCGCCAGCGACGACCCGAAATAAATGCGCGCCAATGAAAAAAGGCCCGGATCCCAACCGATACTCATCGCACCGATATGGCCCGTTTCTTTCGCCGCCACATCCAATGCGTCAAAATATGCCGGAATCTTTGCATGCGTGTCAAAGCTGTCGACCGTATGAAACATTCTGACCGTCTGCGCCGACTGCTCAGGCAAATCGGTTGCACTGCCGCCGCACAAAATCATTACATCGATCTTGCCGACATAATTCTTTAAATTTTCCGTCTTTTCCACCGTAACGGGCAGCACCGTCTGAACCGATGACGGGTCCCGCCGCGTAAATACAGCAACCACTTCCATATCCGGATTCTGCGACGCCGCATATTGCACACCGCGGCCAAGATTGCCGTACCCCAAAATCCCCAACCTGATTTTTTGCATAAACCGCTCTCTCCTAAACAAAAATTTCTTCCATAAATTAGTTTACCGCGTATAGAAAAAAATGTCAAGCGTCTGCAGACGCAGCTTTCCGGCGTCTTAAACAGACTTGTTTTTCAAAATGTCTCTGAATTTTACAACTAATTTATTCCCATTAAACATCTTCGATTTCATCTCGCTGAAAAAGCCGATGGAAAATTCCATCGGCTTTTTTATAAATTTTTATACATTTTTATTGATTTTGTCCAATATTTTTGTAAGAGCATATTTGCAATGCTCGTAGGTCAAGCCGCCCTGAAAATAAGCAATATACGGTTCCTTGACGGGTGCATCAGCGGAAAGCTCGATAGACGCGCCCTGTACAAACGTTCCTGCCGCCATGATGACACGATCTTCATAACCGGGCATATCCCACGCTTCCAATTTTACAAAACTGTCGACAGGCGAAGCCTCCTGCACCGCCTGGATAAATCCGGTGAGCTCCGTTTCCGTATGAAAACGAATGGCGCGCGTGATATCATAAGGACGCTCGCTGACCGCAGGCGAAGTCTGATATCCGAGTTCTTTTAGGCAGGCCCCGATCAAAAGTCCACCCTTCAAAGCCTGGCAAACGACGTGCGGCGCAAGAAAAATCCCCTCATAAAAATATTGATAACCGTATGCATACGATCCGACTTCCGCACCGATCGACGGCGATGTAAGCCGCCCGGCAATTTTATCGACGTACTCCTTTTTACCGACGATATAACCGCCTGTCGGAGCTATCCCGCCACCTGCGTTCTTAATAAGCGACCCCACACAGATATCGGCGCCGTTTTGCGTCGGTTCGGTTTCTTCCACAAATTCGCCGTAGCAATTATCCACAAAAATACACCCGCCGAACCCGCAAGAACGCACAAACGCGCAAGCATTTTTAATTTTTTCTTCGCTGAGCGCATCGCGCCATTCGTATCCGCGCGAACGCTGGATGAAAACTACTCTTACCTTCGGATCGGCAAGTCCGCTTCGGATTGAATCGTAATCAAAATCACCGTTTTTTAATTCACATTTTTTAAACACAATCCCGTAATCCGCCAAAGACCCGATGTTCTTGCCCCCGATCACTTCCTGCAAGGTATCATAAGGATTTCCCGAAATGGAAAAAAGAGTATCTCCCGTCCGCAAAAGCCCGAACAAACCTATTGTCAAAGCATGCGTACCCGAAAGAATATTCGGAGAAACAAGCCCTGCTTCCGCGCCGAACACATCCGCAAATAACATTCCAAGCGTATCCCTGCCTTCATCGCCGTATCCGTATCCGCTTGTTGCCGTAAAATGTCGCAGAGCGATTTTATTCTTCTGGAATGCTTCCAAAACTTTTACCTGGTTTACATACGCCGTCCGCTCCAGTTCCTTAAACTGATCGGAAAGCTTTTCTTCACACTTTTTTATCAACTCATTTATCATCTCGCATCGCCTCCATCACCAACTCTTCGTTTTCCGCATTGTGCGGATCCAGCCATACTATCCCCGGAAACTTTTTAAAAAATGTAATCTGCCTCTTGGCATAATTTCGCGTATTTTGCTGAATCATGTCTCGCATAGTACTATATGAAACTGTCCCGTTAAGGTATTCAAGCACTTCCTTGTACCCAATTCCCTGCATACATTGACAGGTTTCATCTATCCCCGATTTCCAAAGCGAACGCACTTCATCCACCAATCCGCTTTCCAGCATACCATCCACACGGCGATTAATACGGTCATACAGCTCATCGCGCGGATAATCAAACGCCACTGCCATATAGGAAAAACGAGGAACAAACCCGTCCTTTTGCTCCGACTTCTTTTTACCCGTCAATTCCCAGATCTCCAAAGCACGGATCACACGTTTGAGATCATTGGGATGAAGAGTTTTTGCACTTTCCGAGTCAATCTTTTTCAAACGTTCGTAAACCGCTTCTTTCCCTTCTTCCGATGCAATATGCTCGTATTTTTCCCTGATCAAAGGATCCGCACCCGCATGGCCGTGGCCGCGCTCAAAGCAGAGCGATTGAATATAAAAACCCGTCCCACCGCAAATTACAGCCGTCTTATTCTCTGCAATCAATTTTTCAAGGATCGGCATAGCAGCAGTCTCATAGTCCCCGACCGAATATTTTTCCGCCGGAGGAACGACATCGATCATATGATGCCGTACACCTTGCTTTTCTTCCTCTGTCGGCTTCGCCGTTCCGATATTCAGCCCCTTATAGACCAACATACAGTCCGCAGATATAACCTCGCCAGAAAGACGTTTTGCCATCCGAACGGCAAAGCCCGTTTTTCCCGATGCAGTCGCTCCGCAAACAACAAGTATCTTTTTCAAAATTATACGATCCTTTTAAACATTTTTTCAATTTCAGTTTTTGTGAGTTTTACGGCAATCGGTCTGCCATGCGGACATTTTAATCCCATATCTCCGTGAAGCATTTCAAAAAGTTTATTCTTTTCCGTATCGCTCAAAGACATTCCGCCTTTTACCGCATGCTTGCACGCCGACATTGCCAGCTTATCCCGCAAGATCTCCGACAGGCGTATACCGCGCAACGTCCCTACTTCCCGCAATACTTCCGTAAAAAATCCCCCGATATCTATATCCTGCAGATCCAAAGGCACCGCCGAAACTTTAAAACAGTTCGCCCCGAATTCTTCGATTTCAAACCCGATGTCTTCCAGCGTCTTGGCGTTCTCCGACAAGAAATCAAACTCTTCACGGTTCAGATTCAACACATACGGAACGAGCATCGGCTGACGCACAACCGTCCTTGCTTCCATTTCCTCTTTCAGACGATTGAAAATCAACCTCTCATGCGCCGCGTGCTGATCAATGATGTAAACATTGTCGCCCTCTTCGTACAGCAAATAAGTATTAAAAAGACACCCCTTGAAAACTGCATTTTCAAAAATGATTTTCTGCTGTTTCGCTTTCTGCTCCAATGCTTCCAAATACCTCTTATTTTCAGAAAACACATCCGCAGAAAAATCTGTATTTTGCTCTTTCTCGTCCGAATTCGTCCGTTCGGCAGGTGCTGCATAAACTTTGTTTTCTTCTTCCGAAACAATAGCTTTTCCGCTGTCATGGAAAACTATCTTCTCCGTCTGCGGCGCATGCCCGAAATCTTTTCTTATATGCGCTACCTCGTAGTATTCCTTACTGAAATCGCCCAACTTTTGCGTTTTTATATCAGACATAGTACTCTGATTTTGACGATTTTTAATAAATTCAGCATAAAAATCGGCGTTGGATACGTTATCGACTTTTGCCGACGACCCGCTTGTTCCTGCAGTTTGGAATCCGCGTTTCTGGAATAAATTTGTATGATTCAACGCATCGCCGGTTCGACCCGAAGTTTTTTGCGCACTCTTCTCCTCTTGAAAAACATTCGCCACTACCGCTTCTGTTCTCGTTGTTTCCGCCTTTATAGTTTCTGAACCCGACATCGGCGAACCGCCGTCCACAACAAACTCCAAAGCGCTCGCATTTCCGTCCAACACCGCAGAAACGACAGAATAAATGCTTCCGTAAATGACCTGGTTATTTTCAAAGCGCACATCCGCTTTATTCGGGTGTACATTCACATCCACCACTTCCGACGGCACATCGATAAACAAAATATAAAACGGATACTGACGCTTCATCAGATAACTTCCGTAAGCATTCATCACCGCCGACCCGATCGTGTTGTTTACAACATACCTTCCGTTCACAAAAGTATTCTGATACGTGCGATTCGCCTTTGTAAAGGAAGGTTTCCCAAGATACCCGCGTATGCGCACTCCATGCTTGGTTGCATCGATCTTATAACATTCGCCGATGACCGAACCGCCGTATACCGCCGCAACTGCTTCATCCATCCCACCGCCATAAGACTGCAATACAAGTTTGCCGTCCGCAAAATAGCGGAATGCAACGGAAGGATTTCCGAGGATAAACCGCGACACAAAATTTGTGATCTCGCTTTCCTCCCCTTTATCCGTCTTGAGGAATTTTGCGCGTACCGGCGTATTGAAAAACAGACCCTCTGCCGTCATTTCCGTTCCGCTGCCCAAAGCACAAGGCTGCACATCTCCCAATTTCCCGCCCGAACATGTCAGTTCATACGCTTCGCTCGCGCCCGCAGCACGGGAACGAACCGTTACATTACTGACAGACGCAATACTTGCCAACGCCTCACCGCGAAACCCAAGCGTATGTATATTGTCCAGATCTTCCGCCTTAGCGATCTTACTCGTTGCGTGCGGCATAAACGCCGCGCGCAGATCGTCTTTTTCGATACCGCTTCCGTCGTCCGATACACTGATCAGATCCTTGCCGCCGCGTTCGATCGTAACCGTAATATTTTTCGCCCCCGCGTCCAGGCTGTTTTCCACAAACTCTTTCACGACCGAGTAGGGTCTGTCCACTACCTCGCCCGCCGCAATACGGTTATATACCCCGCTGTCAAGAATGTTGATTTTTGCCATATCCCTTTCCTTTCATTCCGAATAAACTTACCGTACGCACGCCGCCCCGCAACCGTACAAAACTTTTATTCCTTCCCGTTGCATTCCTTAACTTTTTCACTCAATTCCGAAAGAAGATTGAATGCCTGCATCGGCGTGATATTGTTCATATCCGTGCGAAGCAAAATACGCTCCGCTTCACTCAATTCACGCACTTCAACAGCACCAGCATCTTCCCTGTTTTCCTCAACCGCTCCGCGTGCAATATCGTTTTTCTCCAACTTTTTCAAGATCTGTTTGGCACGCAAAGTGATCTCATTCGGAATCCCCGCAAGCTTTGCAACTTCAATACCAAAACTCTTATTTGCACCGCCCCGTACGATCTTACGCAAAAACAAAATGCCGCCCGGCGCTTCCCGCACCGTTACTTTATAATTCTTAACGCCATCGATCTTTCCTTCCAGTTCGGTCAGCTCATGGTAATGCGTCGCAAAGAGCGTCTTCGCCTTGATGTGTTCGCTCAGATATTCCAGCACCGCCCACGCAATCGACAATCCGTCAAAAGTACTCGTACCTCTGCCGACTTCATCGAGAATCAACAGAGAATTTTCCGTCGCATTCATGACAATGGACGCAACTTCCGTCATCTCCACCATGAAAGTGCTTTGGTCAAAAATCAGATTGTCACTGGCTCCGACTCTCGTAAAAATACGGTCAATGACAGGAATCTTCGCCTGCTTTGCAGGAACAAAACTTCCCATGTGCGCCATCAACACGATCAGAGCATTTTGACGCATATAAGTACTTTTCCCCGCCATATTCGGCCCGGTGATCACCATCGTCTGCGTTTCCCCGTCCAGCAAAGTATCATTCGGCACAAATCGATCTTTGGACAGCTTCTCCACGACCGGATGACGGCCTTCCGCTATATCCAAAACTCCGCCCTTTTCCTGGATCTGCGGACAGCAATAATTATTCTCTTTCGCTACCGTCGCAAAGGATGTCAGGCAATCCAGCATTGCCAAAGCTCCCGACAACACTTTCAAAGCACCGATATTATCCGAAAGCACGCCGCGGATCTGATTAAACAATTCAACTTCCAGACTCAGACTCCGCTCTGTGCTCGTCATGATCTTTTCTTCCACCGCTTTTAATTCGTCCGTTACATACCGTTCCGCTCCCGCCAGCGTCTGACGGCGATGATACTCAAACGGAACTTTGTCCTTGAACGAATTCGTCACTTCGATCATGTAACCGAATACGCGGTTGAATTTTATCTTCAGGTTTTTAATACCCGTCTTTTCACGCTCGCGCGACTCCATCTCACCGATCATCCGCGCTCCGTTATCACGGATATCCCGGAATTCGTCCAGCTCCGCACTGTATCCCTTCCGAATATAACCGCCTTCTTTCACATTGACCGGCGGATTTTCGATAAAGGCTCTTTGCAATAAATCGGTCAGAATCGAAAAATCACCCAGCGCATCCGAAATCGTCTTCACTTCTTCGGAAGAAAACCCGGACAGCTGAAATTTCAGATTCGGGATCAGCGCCAAAGACTTTCCAAGCGCCTCGCAATCCCTCGGCGTAAGATTGTTGTTCGAAATCTTTCCCGCAATTCTTTCTATATCGCGGATACCCTTCAGCGTATCCGCGATCCCGACTCGGATCACCGTAGCATTGAAAAGCTCATTTACTGCCTCCAGTCTGCGCTCGATATCCTCTTTTTTCTGCAACGGATTCAACACCAGCCGGTTCATCAGACGAGCCCCCATCGCCGTCTGCGTTTTATCCAACAACCATACCAGCGACCCTTTTCGCTTTCCGTCCCCTAATGTTTTCACCAACTCCAGATTCCGGATCGCCGCTCCGTCCAGCATCATCGCTCCGCTGTCCCCCGCGTATTTTACGGAATCAATGATCTTTAATGCGTTCTTCTGTGTTTCCCGCAAATATTCCACAAGCGCTCCGCTCGCCGACACAGCCGCTTCATGCCCGACCAGCCCGAACGGCTCCAATGTCTTGCACCCGAGCTGCCCCAATAAACAGCTTTCCGCTTTTCGGTACGTAAAAGCCCACGGCACATAACAGGAAAATGCAGGCAAAGTTCTCAACATGTTTTCATTTTTTGTCGATTTTATATAGACATCATTGCAAATGATCTCCGCGGGAGATAGTCTGCTCAGACATTCCAGACTATCCTGAACAACACGCTCGCCTTCATAATCGCAGACATAAAATTCGCCCGTAGTAATATCCGCCCACGCCACTGCGCATTTTTGTTCTTCCTGATAAACACAGGCAATATAGTTATTTTTCTTTTCGTCCAGCAAGCTGTCTTC
>CATYEP010000078.1 GCA_958405585.1 uncultured Eubacteriales bacterium | reverse complement strand
TCAATTTGCGTGCCGCCGCTCCTTTGTTTAAAGAAAATGAAAACATTTTTTGTCGGAATTTTGCAATTTTTATGGAAATGGCAGGCTTTTTATGCAAATACAATTTCGAAAAAAAAATTGTAAAAAGACGGGCAAGTATATCACATTTTTAATTCTTGCGTATGGCACAAAGTTGTGAATAACAGAAATGTTGACTTATTACAAAAATAATTATAAAATTATGTTACACAATAAATAAGGAGGAGCAGAAATGAAAAAAGCAATGCGGGCGGCGCTTGTAGCGGTATGCACAATGTTTTTGGCGGTAAGCCTTATTTTTGCGGTCGGGTGTTCTATGGAAGATTCATCGCAGGGCACGATTTCCGAACAGGTATACGCGCAGGCTGTGGCGCTCGGGTATGAAGGTACTTACGATGAATTTATCGCGTTGGTATCGGGCAAAGATGGCGTGGGGGTGAAATCCGCGGCGGTCAACCAAGAAGGGGAGCTGATCCTTACTTTGTCGGATAATTCGACCGTTAATGCGGGCAAAGTGCGCGGCGAAGACGGCGCGAGCGGCCAGAACGGCGCAGACGGAGCGACGTGGCTTGTCGGCAGCGGTGTTCCGGAAACGGACGCGGGCAAAGACGGCGATCTGTATCTGGACAGCGCGGCGTACAATGTGTATCAGAAAGTTTCCGGCGAATGGAAACTGATCGGCAGTATCAAGGGTGAGGACGGACAAGACGGAGCAGACGGCGAAGACGGCACAAACGGTCAGGACGGTGCAAACGGACAAGACGGTGCGAACGGTCAGGATGGAGCAGACGGAGCTACGTGGCTTGTCGGCAGCGGTGTTCCGGGAACGGACGCGGGCAAAGACGGCGATCTGTATCTGGACAGCGCGGCGTACAATGTGTATCAGAAAGTTTCTGGCGAATGGACGCTGATCGGCAACATCAAGGGCGAAAACGGACAAGACGGAGCTGACGGCGAAGACGGCACAAACGGTCAGGACGGTCAGGACGGTCAGGACGGGCAAGACGGCACGAACGGTCAGGACGGAGCAGACGGTGCAACGTGGCTTGTCGGAAGCGGTGTTCCGACGGCGGAAACGGGAAAAGACGGCGATTTGTATCTGGACAGCGCGTCGTACAATGTGTATCAGAAAGTTTCGGGCAAATGGAAACTGATCGGCAGTATCAAGGGTGAAGACGGCCAGGACGGTCAGGACGGGCAGGACGGGCAGGACGGCGCGAACGGTCAGGACGGAGCGGACGGAGCGACTTGGCTTGTCGGCGGCGGTGTTCCGACGGTGGACACGGGAAAAGACGGCGATCTGTATTTGGACAGTGCTTCGTATGATATTTATCAGAAAGTTTCGGGCGAATGGAAGTTGATCGGCAACATCAAGGGAGAGGGAGCGGCTCCTGAGCAGACAGACGGTTTTACCTATTATGAAATCACGGAGAGAGGCGAAACGGTCGGTTATGCGATCGGAGCGGGAGACAATCGGCGCAAGGATATGGTTGTGATTCCTTCCGAATACAACGGATTGCCGGTAACGGAGATCGCATATGAAGGGTTTGCTGGCTGCAGGGATATGCAGATCACGGTCCCTGCAAGCATAGTATATGTAGATGTCTATGCATTCCGCAATGCGAATAACATTGAATTTGTTTTCGAGGGTGAAAATATTTACTTTGCGAACATGGCATTTGAGAATGCGAACAACATTTACAGCAAGCAAGAAGTGCCGAAGGGATTTGATGGCGATTTTGGGATGATTCAGTTTAATCAGACAGCATCGATATATGTAGAGTTCTACATAAACGATGAGATGATTTATAATGAAACGTATTTTGAAAATGAAGAAGGCAGGGAGCTTTACAAAGCGCCGAGCGATCCGAAAAACGGTAAATTTGAATATTGGCAAACGAAAGAGGGCGAGCGGATCGATACATTGCAGCAGTTATTTGAAGTATTCAGAAGCGGAAAAGCGGAATTGTATGCGGTGATGGGGCAATATGAAGAGATCACGCAGATCGAGGTCACGTTTGTAGCGGATCCGGGAAGTCTGGACGGCGAAACGGTTCGGGTATATAACAGGGAATCGATGGAAGAACTGCCTTTCCCGAATGTGCCGGAGAAGTGTCAATTCCAGTATTGGCTGACGGAACAAGGTGAAATCGTCAAAGATTTTTACAGTTTGTTTGATTATGCCAACACAATGCAGGTAACAGCATTTACGCTGACGGCGAAGTATATATATCAGGTAGAAAGCATAACTGTTACGCTGAACGCGGGCGAGGGGACGGTGAACGGAGAATCTGTTGTTGTTCTGCAGTTGACGGAAAGCGATTCACTGCCTGAGGCGATTGCGAGTGATGCTGGCCTGTTCCTGTTTGACGGATGGTATTGTGATGAGATGGGATACATTGTCAGGGACGCGCATGAACTTTTCTATTATGCGCGAGAGAATCAGGTGACGGAATTTACATTGCAGGCGCAATATCGTGAGATGTTGCAAAAGCTTTCGGTTTGGTTTACCAGTGAATACGGGTTTGAAAGCGGCGAGAAAGAGATAAGCCTTGATCTGATACGCGGGGAGAGTGCAGAGTTTCCTGTTGTGACCTGCCCCGAGGGCATGATATTTATCGGGTGGCGGACAGAATTCGGAGCGGTCGAGACGGCAGAAGATATTTTTGCGATCATCGATGAATACGGCTTAAATGATATAAATGTTAATGCGATGTTTGTACCGACGGACGCGCGTCAGGTGACGATCACTTTCTATGTAGACAATGAGGAATATTTAACCAAGACTTATTATGAAGGCGTGGATGAAGAATTTCCTCGGTTAGAAGAGGATTCGGACAGGTATTTTGAGAACTGGCAAACCGAAGACGGGAAATACGTTTACTGGGCAGGGGATGCGTTTGAGTTCGGAGAAACGCTGAACCTGTATGCAAAATTCAATTACAAAAAGATCACGGTTCACTTTGATCCTGGTACGGGCAAAATGGATTCGTTGCAGATCGAATACGACAGAGAACTTTCGGGCGGCGAGATGCTGCCGGAACCGGTACCGGAGAATGAAACGCTGGTTTTTTTCGGCTGGTACATGAAAGATAATGCGGAAGTTACATTCGGTCATGTCGATTCTCTGTTTGCCTACGGGCCGGAAGTTTATCTTGTGGCAAGGTATGTGCAGACGGGTGAACACTTCGGAGTGTTTTATTATTACGATGGGGATTACAGCTTTTTGATGAACGTAGCGGGAACCGTTGAACTTATGTCTTTCCAGACAGGAAAGGAACCGATATTGTTTAATGAATTGTACACGTTTGAAGAGAACGTTCTGACGGTTTCCGGGTATACTTTCACTTACGATGCGGAAAAGGGTACGTTTACCGATTCGGAAGGTCGTATGTTGCAGCGTGCGGCAGGCGGAAAACTGTATATGCGCGTCGAGAGCGGAGTGATTACCGAACTGACGGAAGTAAAGGATGAGAGCTGGACGGTTTTGACGGATATTTCCTTAAATATTTTGGATGAAAACGATCCTTCCGTCTGGTATATGGTCGCCATGACGGAAGAAGAATTTGCTTCCGTGAAAGGCTGATCCTGTCAATACCGACGTAAAATCTTTTTAAAAAAGTGCGGCTGTCAAGTATTTTTGCTTGACAGCCGCATTTAGTTTAGGTATAATAGAGCGGTAAACGGTTTGAAGCCGTAAAAAGATGGAAAAACATTTCTGAAAGGAGATTGAATTATGGCAGTCAAAATGAGACTTACGAGACTGGGCGACAAGAAGAGTCCGTTCTATCGTATTGTAGTTGTGGACGGAAGAAAAGCGCGTGACGGCGAGTATATCGAAAAGATCGGACACTACAATCCGACGTCGCAGCCGGAAGAAATCGTGATCGATGCGGACAAGGCGAAAGACTGGCTTTCGAAGGGTGTACAGCCTACGGAAACGGTAAAGACGCTTCTGATCCGTCAGGGCATCATCGAAAAGCCCGCAAAACTTTCCGCGCCCAGGACGAAGACCAGAAAGAAGAAGTAATCCGAGCGGGGGACATGAAAGATGCTGGAACTGGTCAAATACGTTGTAGAGCAGTTTGCCGAGTATAAAGACAAGGTCGAGTACCGTGTGGAGGAGAAAGACGGCGCGACGGAGATCACCGTTTTGCTGGAAGAATCGGACATGGGCAAGGTTATCGGCAAGCAGGGCAAGATCGCGAAGGCGCTGCGTACGCTCGTTCGTTGTGCGTCGGCGAAGGAAGGCAAGAAATACAACATTGAAATCAAGGAAAAGGAAAAAGCCGCGGAGTAATTTTTGCGGAAGATCCGAACGGAATGAGGGAAAAATCGCGGCAGACGAACGGTTTTTCCTTCTTTTGTTTTACGCGGAGGATTTATGCAGGAAAAAATAGTCATCGGTGAAATACTCAAGCCGCAGGGCATACGCGGCGAGATCAAGATAAAGCCGCTTTTGGACGAACCGGAGCAGGTCAGGAAATTCCGCAAAGTGTATGTGGAAGGTACGGAATTTAAAGTTTTGTCTGCGCGGTGCGACGCATCGGCGGCGTACCTGGCGCTGAGCGGCATTGCCGATCGGAATGCGGCGGAACTTTTGCGCGGAAAACAGATCGAAGTTTTGCGCGCGGACGCACCGGCTCTGCAGGAAGGCAGGTACTACATTGTGGACATGATCGGCTGTGGCGTGTACACGGAAACGGGGGAACGTCTGGGCGAAATTGCGGATGTTCTGCCTGCGCACACGGATGTTTACGTCCTTCGTGACGGGGAAAAAGAATGGATGTTCCCTGCGGCGGAAGGTGTCGTTGCGGACGTAGACGTGGAAAACAAAAAAATCACGGTAAACAAAGTCAGGTTTTTACAGGTCGCAGTGGAGCAATCGGTATGAAAATAGATATTTTGACGCTTTTTCCCGAGATGTTTGCGGCGATGCAGGCGAGCATACTGGGCAGGGCGCAGAAAGAAAAAAAGATCGAGATCAACGTCGTGAATATCCGCGATTATACCGAGGACAAGCATCTCAAATGCGACGATTATCCTTTCGGCGGCGGCGCGGGCATGGTCATGACGGCGCAGCCCATCGGTTCGGCGATCGAAGCGCTTGACCCCGAACATAAGGCGCAGCGCATTTATATGTCCCCGAAAGGGCAGACGTTCCGCCAGCAGAAAGTTTTCGAACTTTTGGAGTATGAACACCTGATCCTGTTGTGCGGGCATTACGAGGGCGTGGATCAGCGCGCGATCGATCTGTTTATCGACGAGGAGATCAGCATCGGCGATTACGTGCTGACGGGCGGCGAATTGCCTGCGATGGTCGTTGCCGACTGCGTGGCGCGGTATGTGGACGGCGTGATCAGCACATCGTCGCTGGTGCAGGAAAGTTTTTCGGAGAATGCGCTCGAATATCCGCAGTATACGCGCCCCGTGGAGTATCGGGGTTTGACCGTTCCCGAAGTTTTGCGTAGCGGAAACCATGCCGAAATCGACAAATGGCGCAGGGAACAATCGGAAAAGATCACGCGCGAAAAACGTCCCGACCTTCTGGGCGGAAAGCAGGAATTTTGAACAGGAACAGGAAAACGGCAAAAAGCCTGCCGCATGGAAACCCGCATAGATTTTGCGGCGCGGAAAGCGGAAGGATGAGAGACGTTTTTGATAAGGAAATTTATGAAGCATATACAATGGTTTCCGGGTCACATGACCAAAGCGATGCGCATGATGGAAGAGAGCGTGGCGCTCGTGGACGGAGTGCTGGCGGTGCTCGATGCGCGTGCGCCCGTGGCGACGCGCAATAAAAATCTGAACAAATTGTTCGGCAATAAGCCGGTGTTGTATCTTCTGAACAAGTCGGATCTTGCGGACGAAAAAAAGACAGATGCTTTTTTGGCGGCGTTTGCGCGGCAGGGTGCGGCGGCGCTCGCCTGTACGGCTTCGCGCGCGGGTACTGCGCAGAAGATCTCGGCAAAACTGCCTTCACTTTTAAAAGAGAAAATGGAAAAAGACGCGCAGAAAGGGATCGTCCGCCCCGTGCGGCTGATGGTTTGCGGTATTCCGAACACGGGCAAGAGTACGGTCATCAACGCGCTGAGCGGAGAAAAGCGCGCCGTTACGGGCGATAAGGCGGGGGTCACGCGCGGCAAACAGTGGATCCGCTGCGCGGGGTTCGAACTTCTCGATACGCCGGGTACGATGCCGCCCGCATTTGAAAACCAGGAGCTTGCCAAACATCTCGCCTATATCGGAAGTATCAACGACGGTATCCTCGATCTCGACGATATTGCGCTGGAACTTTTGCGCGAACTTGCGGCAACGTACCCGCAGTTTTTGAGCGAACGTTACGGGATCACTGATTTTTCTTCGCCGCTTGCCATGTACGAGGAAGTCTGCCGCAGGCGCGGTTTTATGCTGCGCGGCGGAGAATTTGATTACGAGCGCGGCGCAAAAGCGATCCTCGACGATTTCCGAAAAGGCAGGACGGGCAGGATCACGCTGGAAAATGCGGAGGAGCTGAAGCTGTGAGGTTTCCGCGTTAAAAAAAGCGGGACTTTCGGGCGGCAGGAGAGCCGCGAATGGGAGAGAGGTCAAACGGATGAAGAAAGAGAACAGCCCGATCGACAAACTTTTTTACGAGCGGGAAATGACGGAGCTTGGCGCGCAGTACATAGCGGGCGTGGATGAAGTGGGCAGAGGCCCGTTTGCGGGGCCTGTGGTCTGTGCGGCGGTAATTTTGCCGCTGGAGAAGAAAAATCTGATCGAGGGGATCGACGACAGCAAGAAACTGAAAGAAGGGGAGCGGGAGCGGCTGGCGGAACTGATCAAAGAGCGGGCGATTGCCTATAAGATCTGCGAAGTGGACAATAAAACGATCGACCGTATCAATATTTTGCAGGCGACGAAACTTTGCATGAAGCAGGCGGTGGAAGGTTTGGCGGTTGAGCCTGACGTTGTGTTTGTGGACGGAAATTTCAAAATCGACATTTCGATGCCGCAGCAGACGCTGATCAAAGGGGACGCGCTTTCCTATTCGATCGGGGCGGCGAGTATTCTGGCGAAGGTATATCGGGACAGGCTGATGTGCGAGTTTGACAAAATCTATCCGCAATACGGGTTTGCACAGCACAAGGGATACGGTACGAAAATGCACCGCGACGCGATCAGGGAGTACGGATTATGCGAAATTCACCGCAGGACGTTCATAAAAAATCACTCGGAAAATACGGAGAAAGACGGGCAGTAAGTTATCTCAAAGAGCAGGGCTATGAGATATTGAAGACCAATTACAAGACGCCGTTCGGAGAAGCGGATATTGTGGCGCGCGACGGGGAAACGGTGGTTTTCTGCGAGGTAAAAACGCGGCAAAGCGATACATTCGGCACGCCGTCGGAAGCGGTGGATTTCCGCAAAAGAAAACGCTATATTGATATGGCGCGCGCGTTTCTGATGCGCGCGGGGGATGTGAACATCCGATTTGATGTCATGGAAGTCACGGAAGAAGGCATTAACCACATTATTTCCGCGTTTGAAGCGTAAAAAACGCAATTTTGTAAAATATTTTGCGGTTTGCGCATAAAAACGGTTGCGCAGATCGCGCAAATATGATAAAATAGCAAAAGACTTCGGGCGGTCCTCTGGCAAAAACGGCTACGAACGCTTCGTAATATGGAGGTAAAGTCGATGAAAGGTTTGATTGAAGCAATCGAAAAAGAGAATCTGAAAGACAGCGTTCCCGCTTTCAACGTAGGCGACACCGTAAAAGTAAGCGTGAAAGTCGTCGAAGGAACGCGCGAAAGATTGCAGGCGTTCGAAGGTGTAGTCATCGCCAAGAAGAACGGCGGGATCCGTGAAACGTTCACGGTTCGCAGATTGTCCTACGGTGTAGGCGTGGAGCGTACGTTCCCCGTACATTCCCCGAAAATTGCGGACATCACCGTGATCCGTAAAGGTCAGGTTCGCAGGGCAAAACTTTACTATCTGCGCGGCAGAACGGGTAAAGCTGCAAAAATCAAAGAAGTTCGTTAAACGAAAAATCGACAAACGCTCCGCACATCGTGCGGAGCGTGTTCCTTTGTTTTTTCGTTGCTTTGTCGGCACTTTTTTTGATAGGGAGCAGGCGAAAACTTTTTGTCCGAATCTGTGAACGCACAGCGGGCGGAAACGGATCAGCTCTTCCTTGCCAAGCAAGGCGATGTCGCATTTTTCAGTGCCGCGCCGCCGATACGACCTTGCCGCCGATACGACCTTGCCGTCGACACGACCTTGCCGCCGCAACCGCGCCGCCGTCGCCACCGTTCCGCCGCCGCACCCGCGCCGACGATGTAACCGCGCCGACGCAACTGCGTCGGCGGCGCGGCAAAGCAAATACGCTGAATTGCGGCAGAATGATCCTTGTTTATGCGTCAAACGGTTGATTGCG
>CATYEP010000077.1 GCA_958405585.1 uncultured Eubacteriales bacterium | reverse complement strand
AGGAACAAATATTCCAATGATCAATCAGACTGAAGAACAGACTTGCCCTACCGTTGCTTACCAAATGTCTTCCGTTTGCGTACCCGTCAAAGTAATGCCTTATGCCAAAACGGGTGCAACGTTCACGAAATGCTGCGGCAACGCCACCGTCACACCGGGTATCGCAGTATGCGATGGCATAAAGAACGGAATTTGCGCATTCACCATCAGCCAGAATGTATGCATCGCAGTACCTGTCGAATTCGGCGCTACGGCCGAATTCGGAGACGCTTATGTCAGCTGCAACGGCGCTACCGCCGAAGATGTCTGCACTGATTGCGGTCAACAGCCCGTACCCCCGACCGAGCCCCCCATCGTCCCTGAAGGCTGATCTCTTTCTCATAACTAATTTTAAAAATTATCTGCCTCTTTCCCGCAAAACTCCGCAACAAGAATGTCTTATCGGCTCATTCCTTTTTTCAAAACCGACATTGTTTCTTCTGTTGCTTGCAGCTCTCCTTACTTTTCAAAAATGCAGGCAGTCCCGAAACGGGACTGCCTGTCTGCATACCGACCAAAAATCGGAAAACATTGTTTTTTGATCTATTTTTCGCGATTCCAGTGCACCGTTCAGGCTGGAAACTTTTTTTCATACTAAAATCTTTATAAAAATGACCGAGGACGCAAATTCTTTGCGTCCTCGGTCATTCTTCTATAAACTCAAACAATACTTTTCCGCCATGGAGGCACCGCCCAATGAACGGACATAAAAGCCGACAGCAGAAATCAAAAATGCGGATGCTCCTGCGAAGGTTCCGACGGCTCGTCCGTAGGCATCCCTTTGCGACTGCGGACTTGCGCAACCGTCTTTTCATACCCCTTTCCCTGCGGGCGATAAAACTTCTCGTCTTTGAGAGAATCCGGCAGATATTGCTGCTCGACCCAACCGCCGTAACTGTGCGGATATTTATAGTTTCCGCTCGCCGCTTTTGCCGCCCTGTCCCCGTAAGAATTATCTTTCAGGTAAGGCGGGATATTATCATCGCGCACTTCCCGCGCCGCGCGGCGTGCCCCATCCATCGCCAAAATGACCGAATTGGATTTTTCCGCTTCGCAGACATAGATGATCGCATTGCTCAAAGGGATCAGTCCCTCCGGCGCACCCAGTTTTTCAAACGCATACATCGCCGACGTTGCCACGACCAGGGCGTTCGGATCTGCCATTCCGACATCTTCGCTGGAATGCACCACAAGCCTCCGCAAAATATTCATCGGATCGCAGCCGCCTTCTATCAGACGAAAGGCATAATACAGAGCCGCATTCGAATCACTGCCTCGCAGGCTCTTGCAAAACGCCGATAGTATATCGTAATACGTGTCTTCATTGAACGCGAGAGATTTCCGCTGAATCGACTGTTCTGCATCCGAAAGCGTAACATGGATGCGTCCGTCTGCGCCCGGCGGCGTTGTAAGCACCGCAAGCTCCAGCGCATTGTACGCAGTCCGCAAATCTCCCGCGCTCATCCGTGCAATATGCCCGATCGCCTCTTCATCCACTTCCGCCTTATACGCAGCCAACCCTTTCCGCGAAGTCAGCGCACCTTTCAAAGCTCCTTGGATATCCTCTTCCGTAAGCCGACGGAATTCAAACACCCGACACCGCGATACGATTGCAGGCGTCATGGACGCATAGGGATTTTCCGTCGTCGAGCCGATAAAAATGATCGTTCCCTGCTCGATCGCCGGCAGCAAAGAATCCGATTGCGTCTTGTTGAACCGATGACATTCGTCCAAAAGAAGATACGTCTTTTTTCCGTAAAGTTTCAGGCTGTTGCGCGCATCTTCCACGGCCTTCTTGACATCCGCAACCCCGCTCTGTACCGCGTTCAATTTCACAAAATTTCCGTGCGTCGTCGCCGCTATTATGTTTGCCAGCGTCGTCTTGCCGCATCCGGGCGGCCCCCAGAATATGCAGCTCCCCAACCTGTCCAGCCGTATCGCACGGCGTAATAAACTGCCTTCCGCCACGATATGCTTTTGCCCGATAAATTCATCCAGATTGTTCGGCCGCATCTTATCTGCCAAAGGCTTCGCATCATATTCATTGTGATTGAGGTCAAATAGATCCATCTTATTCGCTCCGTTCCGCCTTCGCTCCTTTTTTCAATCTGTGCGGCAATTTTTCGCCGCGCATCAGCGCTTTTATGTTTTCCGCATTCTCTTTCCCGAGCCGATACCCGGACTCATACGCCGTCGGATGATATTTCATTTTATACTGCGAGATCTGCCCCATGTCCGGCTCCAACCAAAGATCCGCCCGCTCGCTCTTTCTCCTGCAATGATCGTGCGTTCTTTCATAATCCATAATATCATACACGCGCGTGATCAGCGACAGCACATTCGGAACTTTCTCGACACTCCCGCATTTTCCGAGAACATCGACCGCCACAACGACATCCGCGCCCATCTCGCGCACCTGTTTGACCGGCACCCGACACAAGACTCCGCCGTCTACTAAAAGCATCCCGTCCTTTTCCACAGGTCTGAACACCGTCGGCATGGAACTCGATGCTAAAATCGCATCCGTAACGTTTCCCTCTCGAAACGTCTTCAATGTTCCCGATATCAGATCGACCGAAACACAGCAAAAAGGAATCTTCAGATCGGAAAAATCACAATCCTGCAACAGTGAAAGCATCATCTTCCTAACTTTTGTCCACCGCATCAATCCTAATTTGCTCAAAGTCAGAAGTCCCAGATCCACAATGTCAAACGCCGACAGCTGCTGAACGGTCTGCTGCATTTCATCCGCACTCATTCCTTTTGCGTAACAGGCACCGATAATACTGCCCATCGACGATCCCGAAATAAAATCGGGGCGGATGCCTTCCTCTTCCAACGCCTTCAAAAATCCGATATGTGCCACGCCGCGCGCCCCGCCTGCTCCCAGCGCAAGCCCCAGTTTTCTGTTCATAATCTCTTTGCTCCGTTCATATATTTTTAGTATGATCCGTATCCGAAAAATCGCGGCCTTCGCCGTCTTGCTTCTCTTTCCTTTCCTTCTCCTGGCTTCTCCGAAAGATTACGCGGCCGCCTGCGCCGAAGGCATCGCCCTTTGGTCAAAATCTGTCCTGCCCGCCTTGTTCCCGTTTATGGTCACAGCCTCGCTTCTCTCCAAAACAGGTGCCGCCAAAATTTCGGACAGGCTATCCCCTCTCATGCGCTCCTTAAAACTGCCCGCCGCCTCCTCGCTCTGCATCTTTTTGAGCATACTCTCCGGTTATCCCGTCGGCAGCCGCTGCTTGCTCGACATGAAAAATGCAGGCCTTATTTCCGAAAAGGACACCACGCGCGCCAGCTTTGTCTGTTCCACCTCCGGCCCCATGTTCCTGCTCGGAAGCGTCGGCGCCGGTATGTTTTCCGACCTCAAAGCAGGTTTTATCCTGCTTGCCGCTCACCTTGGCGGCGTCTTTCTCGTCTATGCGTTTTCCGTCCCCTTTTCAAAACCCGCACAGCCCTGCAAAGTTCTGCCCGTTTCGCTTCAAAAATCTGATAACGTGTTTGCAGAAAGCATTCAAAGTGCCGTCATTTCCATTTTATGCGTGGGAGGATTCATCGCCTATTTCTGCGTCATCGCGAAAGCACTCGAAAACACAAAACTGATAGAAATTCCCGTCTTTCTGTTTTCCGCACTGTTTTCGCTTTTTCATCAGAGCCCTGCCGCCAGCGGCTTCGTCCACGGCCTGCTCGAATGCACCCGCGGATGTGCCGAACTTGCCGCATACGGCGGTCTTTTTGCCCTGCCCTGCGCCGCTTTCTGTATTACACTCGGCGGCGCCAGCATCCTCGCTCAGCAGATCGCTTTTCTCAAACCCGCCGGCGTAAAAATAAAACATTTTATCGCAATTAAATTGCTGCAGGCTCTTCTCTCATTCTGTCTTTGTCTTCTCTTGCAAGCGATATTCCTTTGATCCGAAACAAAAAACAGCGTACGTATGTCGCTTTTTATGTTTGAATCTTTGCAGCCCGTAAAAATAAAATTTCTCTGTCCGAAAAAGCTGCACGGCTTAATAACATCCGAGCAGCTTGAAATTTTTTGAATATTCCGAAAGGCGATCCAGCGCCATGCGCACATTTTTTTCCGATATGTCCCCTTCAAACTCCACAAAGAAACAATATTCTCCCGGAGAATTTTTGATCGGACGGGATTCGATTTTTGTCATGTTCAGATCGTATACAGACAAAATCTGAAGCATTTTTAACAGAGCGCCCGGCTCATGCGGACAAGTCGCCGCAAAATAAATACGGGTGCTTGTTTGCGGCAGATTTTCTTTTCCTTTTCGGATCAAAAGAAAATGCGTAAAGTTTTTCGGTTCATCCGCTATATTCCCGCCGATGAATTCAAGCCCGCCTTTCCGAACATGCGAGCCCACGATCCCCGCATCGCCTTTCCCTTTTATGTGCGACAAGCTCTGCATGGTGGAATCCGTGTATATTATCTTAACATCCGGCAGCTCCTGCGACAAAAACACAGAACATTGCAAAATCGCCTGCTGATGCGAATACAGATGCGTTATATCTTCAAGTTTCGTACCCTTTCTGACGATCAGTCTGTGTTCGATCGGCAACACGAACGCTCGCACCGCGTACAACTCCGCATTTGCATACAGCAAATCAAGATTCTGCGTTACGGCTCCCTGCAGTGTATTCTCCACCGGCAATACAGCTTCTTCAACTTCGCCTTTCAAAAGAGCTTGCACAACGCCCGCAAAACTGTGATAAGGTACTTGCTCCTTGTCCGGACTCAACTGCTTCGCTGCAAGAAAAGAGTAACTGCCTTCCGGCCCGAGATATCCGGTTTTCCCTTGCGGCGCATACCGCGCTGTCTGCACTCTCTGCATACTTGCAACCCCTTAAATCTTATCCGCAATGTCCAGTACCAACCGCTCCGTATCCGCCCAGCCAAGACACGGATCCGTGATCGATTTCCCGTACACGACGTCTTCTTTCTGACAACCCTCTTCGATAAAACTTTCGATCATGAATCCCTTGACGTATTTCTTGAAATCCTTATCGTACAATCGATTGTTCAGTACTTCCTCCACAATGCGGATCTGCTGTTTGTACTGCTTTCCTGAATTCGAATGGTTCGCATCGATCACGATGGCAGGATTTTTCAAGCCCGTCTTGGAATAACCTTCGATCACCTTCATGACCGTTTCATAATGGAAATTCGGAATATCGTTTCCGTATCCGTCAACCGCCCCGCGCAATACCGCATGCGCAAGTTCATTTCCGCTCGTCCGTACCTGATAATTTTGGTATTTGAACACCTGCCCGCCGCTCTGCGCCGCATAGATCGAATTCAGCAGTACAGGTATGGAGCCGCTCATCGGATTTTTGATCCCGACCGGCAATTCAATGCCGCTCGATACAAGCCTGTGCATCTGGTTTTCACTCGAACGCGCACCAATCGCTATATACGTCAGCAAGTCTTCCACATACGCATAATTCTCCGGATACAGCATCTCGTCCGCCGCCGAAAGCCCGCTCGCACCGATCGCGTCGATATGCAGCTGTCGGATCGTCAAGATCCCTTTCAATATGTCTTCCTTGCTTTTCGGATCTGGCTGCGTAAACATCCCTTTATACCCCACACCTTTGGTGCGCGGTTTATTGGTATAAATGCGCGGCACGATCACGATCTTGTCCTGCACTTTCTCGTTCAGCTTTCCCAGCCGCTCCACATAATCCAGGACAGGCTTGCTCTCATGCGCCGAACAAGGCCCGACAATCAGCAACAATTTATCCGTGTTCCCGCGGATCACATCCGAAGCCAATCGGTCACGCTCCGCCTTCACCTTTTTCAGAGCCGCAGGCAACGGCAGCCGCTCCAGTATCTCCTCCGCCGCAGGGATCAGTTCTTCTCTTTCAAACATTTACGCTCGCCTCTTCCAGATATTTCTTCAAATCCCCCCGTATCTCCTCCGGTATATACTTATCAACATTTTTGTTGAACCGCAATGCGTCTTTGACAAGCCCCGAACTGATATGCAGAAACTCCTGCCGCGTCGGGAAAAATACCGTGATCATATCCTTATACATGTCGACATTGATAAAATTCAGCTGCGCTTCATAATCATAATCCGTCCCGTTCCGGATACCGCGGACATAATACTTTACGCCCTCCCTCTTTAACAGATCGACCGTCAGCCCATCGTACGACAAAACACGAACCGCTTTGTATTCCGCAAATACCTTCCGCAACATCGCAAGCCTCTGCTCTACCGTGAACAGCGGCTTTTTGTTCGGGTTGATCAGGATCGCGACGATCACTTCGTCAAACAGTTCCAGGCTCTTCATCACTATATCTTTATGCCCGAGCGTCGGCGGATCAAATGTCCCCGCAAACACACATTTCTTCATTTTCATGCTCCTTTCCGATTAACACCCCGTCAATCGGGTGTGAAAAACGTCAGATGCGCAATCCCATACTTGCGCTCGTCATACTTGACAAGGTTTTCCACTTCGCCTTCAAACGGCTTGTCACTCTCCAATACCACTACACCGCCCGTATTCAGCAACTTGAGCTGCGCCACACGCTTCAACGCGTCTTCCCCGTACCCGCTCTTGTACGGCGGATCAATATATATAATATCAAAAGTAACGTCCAGGCGATCCAGCAACGCTTTGTAATCAAGGTTGTACACCTTGGCATCCACCCGCAGCAACGCAAGATTCTTGCGCAGGATCGCAAGACTGTCTTCCGATATGTCGTTGAATACCACAAGATCCGCACCGCGCGATATCGCTTCCAGCCCGATACTCCCGCTCCCGCAGAACAGATCTAATACATTCGCTCCCGAAATTTCCGGTGCCAGAATATTGAACAACGATTCTTTCGCTCTGTCCGACGTCGGTCGAACTTCCTTCCCCTTGAACGTACTCAATACCCTGCCCCTGTATTTGCCGCCGATGATCCTCACCGTCTTTTCGCTCCTTGTCCCTGTTCCTTATTCTGCTGTTTCGCCGCCTTGCCTTTTTCCACAGACTGCATACTGCGCTCCAACATGAACTGGCGAAGCTTTTCCTTGTTTCCGCCCAAAATATAACCGATCTCGCACAGTACAATGAAAATCACTATCAATATGAACGAATACCATACGGACGATACCGGGATCACTTCCATCCCCGTACTGCTCAAAATGATCATATAAACTGCCGCGACCGGCACATACGCCCAACCGCATATAAACATCAGCGCAATGCGCGCCCCTGTATTGCCCGTAAGTCCAGACACCACCACCAGCACGATCGCAACCAAACTGGCAACTATACCGATCACGACTCCTTTATATATCCGATACTCCTTGCAAGGCCGATACGCTCCCGCCGTTTCCGCCGATCCCGTGGGCTTATTCTCCTTCCGAAGCTGCCCGACAACCTTCATCTTATATGCCATCTCACCCGCAGAACGCATCAACATAAACGACAAGAATCCGTCCGCTCCCACCAAGAGCACAACCAAAATCGTACGCAATTCTACGTTTTCGATGAACAATACCGCCAGCATCGTCATGCCGAACATCAGCTTTATAAAAAACGGTGTCAAGCCTCGGCGCAAATATTCAAGCACTTCCCAGCCGATCTTTTTAAGTGTCTGCATTACCATTCCTCCGCATTATCTTTTCCGTATATTTTTCTGTCCGTGACAAGCACATCCGCCGGAACATCATATTCCTGTACAAACAGCTCGTCCGTCCGCTGAAAATCATAACAGATCCCTATTTTGAACGCATGTTCTTCGTTTTGCAAAAAACGATCGTAATACCCGCCACCGTATCCCAATCGGTGCAGCTGCCTGTCCGCCGCCAACATCGGCAAGACGATCACGTCTGCCCCTTCCGTTACACCAGCTCCCGCAGGCTCTTCGATCCCATATACATTCTTTTGCAAGGCCTGTCCCGTATAACGCACAAATACCATGTCCCTGCCTTCCACACGCGGTAAATAAACTTCCTTGCCGCGTTTTATCAGCTCCGCAATTATAGCTCTCGTATCCGCTTCGCTCCCGAATGACATATAAATAAAAAATTTATTTGAATCTGTAACCTTCGGCAGAGAAAAGAAATGCCCGAAAATTTCAGCATCGCGCGACGCACGATCCGACGCCGCGCGGCGTCGCTCTTTCATTTCCCTGCGCAATTGAGACTTATCCTTCCACATAAACCCTCTCCGCGCGTCTGCCGGCATCGACCAGCACTTCATAACTGATCGTACCATGCGCCGCCGCATAGGCATCCGCATCCGAAAATACACATACGTTATCATACTTTTTGTACAATTCCGATGTCAAATAAGCATCCATGCAAAGATTGTTCACATTATTTATCCCGCCCGAACGGAAAAAACCGTCCGCATAACCTGCACGAATAACCCCCAAATATTTTCCGCCGTAAAGGCAAGGACCAT